>JAIESI010000069.1 GCA_019746135.1 Xanthobacteraceae bacterium | reverse complement strand
GCCTCTCCCCACCCGGCCGCTCGCTATCGCTCGCGTCCACCCTCCCCTCGCGGGGAGGGATGAGACCGCCCGTGTCGCGAGCACTTCAGTTAAGCCGCCCCGCCCGCGGCCTTCGCCATCACCTTCATCCGCCGCGCCGCGCGCAGCCGCGAGCGCAGCGCGCCGCGCAGCTCCAGCCGGATCGCCTTGTTGAACGCCGCCTGCACCGCGACGAACAGCACCGGCACGAACAGCAGCGCCAGAATCACCACCGCGATCATGCCGCCCATCACGCCCGTACCCAGCGCCTGCTGGCTCTTGGCGCTCGCGCCCTCGGCGATCACCATGGGCGCCACGCCGCACACGAACGCGAAGCCGGTCATCAGGATCGGCCGGAACCGCATCTGGCACGCCTCGATCACCGCGTTGCGGATCGGCTTGCCCTGCTCGCGCAGCGCCTTGGCGAACTCGATGATCAGGATGCCGTCCTTTGCCGCAAGGCCGATGATGGTGACGATGCCGACCGTGAAATACACGTCGTTCGGCAGCCCGCGCAGCATCGCCGCGGCCACCGCGCCGAGGAAGCCGAGCGGCACCGTGAGCAGCACCGCGAGCGGAATGGTCCAGCTTTCGTAGAGCGCGGCCAGCACCAGGAACACCAGCAGCGCCGACAGCGCCAAAAGGAACGGCGCCTGCGAGCCGGAGAGCTTTTCCTGCAGCGACTGCCCGGTCCATTCGTAGCCGAAGCCGCGCGGCAGTTGCCCCGCGAGCCGCTCCATCTCGCGGATCGCGTCGCCCGAGGTGAAGCCCGGCCGCGCCGCGCCGGAGATGCGCACCGACGGATAGTAGTTGAAGCCGACGATCTGCGACGGCCCGACGGTCCAGTTCACGCTCGCAAACGACGACATCGGCACCAGCTGGCCGCGGCCGTTGCGCACGTTGTAGGTCAGGATCTCGTCGGCCTGCATGCGCGCCGCGCGGTCGGCCTGCACGATCACGCGCTGCATGCGCCCGCGGCTCGGATAGTCGTTGATGTAGGCGGAGCCGAGATTGGTCGAGATCGTGTTGTTGATCTCCTCGAAGGTGACGCCGAGCGCCGCGGCCTTCTCGCGGTCGATCACCAGCTCGACCTGCGGCGCGGGCAAAAGCCCCTCGACATAGACGTCCTGCACCACCCGGCTGCGTCCTGCTGCGGCAATGAGCTGGTCCTTGGCGCGCATCAGCTCCGGATAGCCGCGCTGGCCGCGGTCCTGCAGGCGGAAGCTGAAGCCCGAGGAGTTGCCGAGGTTGTCGATCGGCGGCGGCTGCAGCGCGTTGACGTTGCCGTCGCGATGCGTCGCAAAGTGGCGGTTGATGTCGGCGACGATCCGCTCGGCGGAATCGTTGTCGCCGCGCTCCGACCAGTCCTTCAGCGTGACGAAGGCCTGCGCGGTGTTCTGGCCCTGGCCGAGGAAGCTGAAGCCGGTGAGGAACGTCACCGTGTCCACGCCCGGCCGCTTCATCAGGTAATCCTCGACCGCCTTGACGGTCTCGAGCGTGCGCGGGAACGAGGCCTCCGAAGGCGTCAGCACGTCGGTGGTGATGAAGCCCTGGTCGTCGACCGGCAAAAAGCCGCCGGGCAGGCGCACGAACGCGAAGCTGACGCCGATCACCAGCGCGAGGTAAACCAGCATCAGCCGGCCGCTGCGCAGGATGCTCCAGCGCACCCAGGCTCCATAGCCGCCTTTGGCCTGGTCCATGCGGCGGTTGAACCAGCCGAACAGGCCGCGCTTGGCGTGGTGGTGACCCGCCTCGACCGGCTTGAGAATGGTGGCGCACAGCGCCGGCGTCAGCGACAGCGCCATCAGCGACGAGAAGCCGATCGCCGCGATCATGGTGACCGAGAACTGCTGGTAGATGATGCCGACCGAGCCCGGAAAGAACGCCATCGGCACGAACACCGACATCAGCACGGCGGTGATGCCGATGATCGCGCCGGTGATCTGCGTCATCGCCTTGCGCGTCGCCTCCTTCGGCGACAGCCCTTCCTCGGACATGATGCGCTCGACGTTCTCGACCACGACGATCGCGTCGTCGACCAGGATGCCGATCGCCAGCACCATGCCGAACAGCGTCAGCATGTTGATGGAGAGCCCGAGCATGTAGAGCGTGGCGCAGGTGCCGAGCAGCGCCACCGGCACGACGATGGTGGGGATCAGCGTGTAGCGGATGTTCTGCAGGAACAGCAGCATCACCAGGAACACCAGCACGACCGCCTCGGCGAGCGTGATCAGCACCTTGTTGATCGAGGCGACCACCACCGGCGTGATGTCGTAGGGGATGTCGTAGCCGATGCTCTCGGGGAAGAAGTTCGACAGCTCCTTCATCTTCTCCTTCACCGCGGTGGCGGTGGCGAGCGCGTTGGCCTTGGGCGACAGCAGCACCGACAGGCCCGCGGTCGACTGGCCGTTCTGGCGGGTGGTGAACTGATAGCTCATGCCGCCGATCTCGATCCGCGCCACGTCGCGCAGCCGCACCGTCGAGCCGTCGGCGTTGGCGCGCAGCACGATCGAGCCGAACTCGTCGGCGGAGGCGAACTGGCCCTTCACCAGCACCAGCGCCGAGGTCTTTTGCGCGTCGTTGCTCGGCTCGACGCCGATGCTGCCGGAGGCGACCTGGGCGTTCTGGGCGGTGATCGCCCGCGTCACGTCGTCGGCGGTGAGCTGATAGCCCACGAGCCGCACCGGATCGATCCAGATGCGCAGCGCCCGCTCGGTCGAGTAGAGCGTGGCACGGCCGACGCCGGGCAGGCGGCGGATTTCGCCGAGAATATTGCGGACCAGAAAATCACCCAGCCCCACCTCGTCGAGGCTGCCGTCCTTGGAGCGCAGCGTGATGATCTGCAGCACCGCGCTCGAGGCCTCCTCGATCAGGATGCCCTGCTGGATCACCGCGCGCGGCAGCCGCGCCTCGACGCGCTTGATGCGGTTCTGCACCTCGACCGAGGCGGTCTGCGTATCCGTTCCCGGCACGAAATTGGCGATGATCTCGACTTGCCCGAGCGAATCGCTGGTGCTCTCGAAGTTGAGAATGCCGTTCGCGCCGTTGAGCTCCTCTTCGATCAATCGCGTGACGCTGTTGTAGAGATTCTCCGGCGATGCGCCCGGATAGCTGGTGCTGATCGAGATCGACGGCGGGGCGATGATCGGATACTGCGCCACCGCGAGAAACGGAATCGCCAGCAGCCCGCCCAGGCAAATCAGCAGCGCCACCACCCACGCGAAAATCGGGCGGTCAATGAAAAAGGCGGGCATCAGGTGGGTCCGTTAGTGAATGCTTGTTTCAAGCCATGCGGGCGGTCTTATCCCTCCCCGCGAGGGGAGGGTCCGCGCGAGGCGCGGGGGTGGGGAGAAGCCAGCGTGTGGCACCTTCTCCCCACCCGGCCGCTCGCTGTCGCTCGCGTCCACCCTCCCCTCGCGGGGAGGGAAGGCGCCGCCCGCGGGGCGAAAGGCTCACAACCTCTGACGCACTCAAACTCACCGCGCCGTCACGCCCCCGTCGGCGCTGGCGGAACGCTTGCGGCTCGACCACGGCCGCGGATCGACCAGGTCGCCGGCGACGAACTTCTGGAAGCCGTCGACAATGACGCGGTCGCCGGGCTTGGCACCGTCGAGGATGAGCCAGCGGTCCTCGACCGCGCGGCCCAGGCGAATGGCCGCGACCGCGGCGCGGTTGTCCTCGCGCACCAGGAAAATCTCGCTGCCGCCGCTGTCGCTTCGGCGCACCGCCTGCTGCGGCACCGCGAGCGCATCGGGATCGATGCCCTGCTCGATCTGCACCCGCACATACATGCCGGGCAGCACCGCGAGCTTCGGATTGGGGAACTCGCCGCGCAGCGTCACCTGGCCGGTGCCGGGATCGACCGTCACGTCGGAGAACAGCAGCGTGCCCTCGTACGGATACACCTCGCCGTTGTCGAGAATGAGCCGCACCTTCGCGGCCGACACGCGCTCGAGCTCGCCGGAATCGAACTCGCGCCGCAGCTGGTTCAGCTCGTTCACCGACTGGGTGAAGTCGGCATAGATCGAGGTGAGCTGCTGGATCGTGGCCGTATGCGTGAGATCGGCCTGCACCAGCGCGCCCTCGGTCACCAGCGCACGCCCGGCGCGGCCGCTGATCGGCGCGCGGATTTTCGTTCGCTCGAGATTGAGCTTGGCGCGATCGACGTCGGCCTTGCGCGCGGCGACGTCGGCCTCCGCCTGCTTCAGGTTGGCGATCGCGACATCGAGCTGCGACTGCGCGATCGCCCGCGTCGGCCACAACGCTTCGGCGCGCTTGTGGTTCTGGGTCTCCTGATTGAGCACGGCCTGCGCCTTGGCGAGCGCGGCTTCCGTGGCATTGAGCTCGATCCGGAACGGCTCGGCGTCGAGCTCGTAGAGCACGTCGCCGGCCTTCACGTCGCTGCCCTGCTCGAAATTCCGGTGCACGACGATGCCCGAGACGCGGGCGCGCACCTCGGCGATGCGTGTGGGCGCAATGCGCCCCGGCAACTCGCGAATCACCGGCAGCGGTGCGGGTTGCAATTCAAGAACGCTCACCTCCTGCGGGGCCGCGGTTTCGGCGGTCGGCGCGGCCGGGCCCTCGGTGCAGGCGGACAGCATCAGTGCCGCCGCGATGAGACCTGCGGAAAAACGCAGGGCAGACAGGATTCCGGTCATGTTCACTGCTGTGTTGGAGATGGTATTGAGGTATTGCTCTCTTCGCAGGTGCGAAAAACGGTCGGCCGAGAAACGTTAATCATTTCAGCCCCGTTCGATGAACGTACGTTTATATATTGCAACGCAACGCAAATAATACCTGCGCGGATTGTCGCGCGGCATCACACCCGTGTGATGGGGGGTTCTAAACGGCAATTATTCCTAGGGAGGTGAAAGTGACGGCACGCGCCTGCGCGCTTTAGCGCCTCGTTAACCATCCTGGCTCATCTTCCCGGGGCGCTTCGTTCGTGCGAGCGCGTTCATTTTTTTGAGGGGTTTGACATGAAAAAGATCGCGCTTGCGATGGCGTTGGTTGTCACCTCGCTGAGCCTGGGTGGCTGCTTTGTCGGCAAAGGCAAGGCGCCGGCGCCCGTCGTCACCAAGGGCTGACGGACCGGGCCGACGAATCGGGTCCGGCGATTCGGCCGCGCGGCGATCAGTTCGCGCGGCGGATCGTCAACGCTCCCACGTCCGTGCCGCGCTGTCGCCTTCGCCCTTCCAGACGATCGACTTGCAGTCGGCCGCGATCTCGCCGCGGACGCCGGAGCGGGCTTTGCTCTCGCGGTTGACGATGTAGAGCTTGTCCTTGTCGAACTCGGCCGATTGCGTCACGCCGGGCCCGTCGGGCTTTTCCGTTTTCAGCGGATCCTGCGGCTCGGTGACGTTGAGCCGGGTGCTGCCGGGCGTGCGGTCGGGCGCGATGTGCGCGACGGTGCGGCTGTTCGGCGACGGATAGTCTCTGATGAACCAGAGGCCGATGATGTCGCTGGTCCAGCAGCGGAAGGCCGTGCCGTCGCCGGGCAGGCTGCCGTAGGTGTTGCCGTCGCGGCCGTCCTTGCCGTCTTTTCCGTCGCCGCCGTCTTTTCCGTGGCGACCGTCCTTTCCATCACGGCCGTCCTTGCCATCCTTGGGGCCGCTGGTGAGGCAGCCGGTCACCAGCAGATCCTTGACCTCGTCGGTCTCGACCTTGAGGTCGATCTTGCAGGTCGGAGGAAGGTAGGCGAGCGAGAAGCTGAATCTCCGGTTGGGAAAGCTTGCGGTCTTGTCGCCGGAATTGACCAGCTCGACCACCTGATTGGGCCGCTTGGTGCGGCCGGTGATCACCAGGCGTCCGGCGGTGAGCGCCACCTGCTCGACCTCGAACTGGCCCTGGGGACCTGCGTCGGGCCGCTCGCGCCGCCGCTGCTGGGCCTCCGCGGCGCTGGTCGCGAGCACGACGAGCGTCAGCGCTGCAATGAGACCGAGCTTTGTCATGATGATGCCTCTTCTGCGAACGATCCGGCGGCGCGACACCGTAGCGGGATCGCGGCAGGTGTTGAAGCAGCTCGACAGCCCGGTCGAAACCGCCGCGGAATCAACAGCATACATGGCTTACGGCGGTTAACCATAACGAAAAGCAAATGCCGCGTGCGGCGCGTTTCACCTTGCGGGGCGGTTCCGCCGATGGGACAAATTAAGGGCAAAAGCCTGGCAAGAAATTCCATTTCCCGCGTGCGGCGGCTCAGGAAATAGGAGGACGGACAACACAAGTCACCCGATGGGAAGCAACATGAAGCGCACCTTGCAGACGCTCCTTGTTTTCACAACTGCCGCAGCGGCGAGCTCGCCCGCCTTCGCGATCGGCGAGAAGAAGGAAGAGCGATTCGTTCTCTCGTCGGCCGCATCGGTGCCGACGCATCGTTCCGAGAACACGGCCGCCACCGCATCGGTCCCGCTGACCGACAAAAAAGAATCGGTCTTCGCCATCGGCCTCGAGGCGCTGAAGTGGGTCGGCGCGAGCTCGCGCCAGGTGGGCGTGCCCTATCCCGATCTGTGGTGCGCCGATTTCATCAACTTTATCCTGCGCCGCACCGGCCATCCGACGACCAATTCGCGCGCCGCGAAGTCGTTCCTCGACTACGGCAAGCGCATCGACAGCCCGCGGGTCGGCGCCATCGTCGTGCTGACGCGCGGCAAGGACGGCGGCCATGTCGGCATCGTGCGCGGCACCGACGGCGCGGGCAACATCATCGTCATCTCCGGCAACCACGGCAACAAGGTGTGGGAAAGCCCGTATCCCAAGGGGCGGGTGCTGGGCTACGTCATTCCGCAAAATTCGAACTGAATTTTGATCTGAGCAAGGCACTCAGCGCGGGCCGCAGCGATGCGGCCCGCGTGTTTTTTGTGCGCTTGCCGGATCTGCCCCAAGCACATTGCGATTGTCGCTCACCCGAGAACGAACTTCAGCCGTTCATCGGCTCTCGAGGGAGCGATCTCGAGAATTTCCGCGCTCACCACGTCCTGCTCGACGAACGGATCGGCGTTCACCCGGCTTTGCAACGCCGCCCTCGATGTGTTGTGCGCCAGGATCCCGCCGCCCGAATTGGGCTGCAGGCTGCCGGCCAGCAGGAACACGTCTTCATCGAAGCCGCGTTTGAGCCATTCCTTGTGGCCTTCCATGAACTGACCGGCCTGGCCTTTGTTGCCGGAGAATTTCAGGAGCACGACAAACATCGACATTCCTCCCTCACTGGCTCCGCGACTGTCGTAGCGCGCCCTCCGCGCACGACCGCAACCAGTCGCGCATCTCTTCCACTTCCTGCCTGATGAATTTCTCGTCGTGAAAGGCATTGGCCAGCGTCGCGACGCCCTGGCTGCGGGCAAGCAGGTGCATCGCCAGCGCGTCGGCATCGGCTTCGCGGCCGAGCAGCGTGAACTGCCGGCGCAGCCAGGTCCGAAACAGCGTGAAAAGCTGATTGGCCTCGGCCTGTGCAGCATGACCGAGCTTCGCGAGCTCGCCGCAGAGCGTGCCGACCGGACAGCCGTGGCGTTTGATGTCGGCGCGATTGGCGATCAGGATATGAATGAAGCTCCGGATGCGGTCTTCGGGACCGCTTCCTTCGATTTCCCACCGCTCCAGCATCGTCCGGGTGTTCGCCAGACGGGCCTCGATCACCGCACCCAGAATCTCGTCCTTGCTCTTGAAGTGATAGTAGAAATTGCCGCGCGAAATCTGCACGGCATCGGCAATGTCCGAGAACGAGGTGTGCTCGTAGCCTTGCCGATAAAACAGCCGGTCGGCCGCTTCGACGATCTGATCGCGGGTCGTCTTGTCGGGCATGGAAACACCTTGCCACAGGGCGGCGCGGCTCTGGCGATGCCGCGTCGCGCATCCGCGGTTGGACGCTCGTCCTAGTTTTTAGGACAGTCGTCCAAATCGGTCAAGGGCCGGACGGAAAACAAAACGGCCCGCCTTTCAGCGGGCCGTTTGCGTCAGGGAAACGTAGAGGTCGCGGCAATCTCAGCCGCGGTCGAGGATCCCGGCGATGGCCTTGATCCGGTTGCGGACGTAGCTCGGCAGTCCGGCGCTGATCGAGTTGCCGGTGTTGAACGAGCTGTTGCCGAGCAGCACCTGCGACGGCACGAGGTTGCGCAGCACCGGGACGTTCTCGTACTTCTTCTTCTGATCGAGCGTGCTGGAGCCGACGGCGAGCGCAATCACCACGGTGGTGATGGTGCTCTTGGCATCGGCCGGGTTCGGCTGGAACACGGCGAGCAGCTTGCCGAAGCGCATCACCTGGTTGACGTAGAACATGTTCTGCTCGAGCACGCCCGCGACCGGCGTGTTCACGCCGGTGAGCTTCTTCAGGCCTTCCGCGTCGATGTCGGCCGCGCTGAGCAGCCGCATCTCGCTCTCGAACTCGATGGTGTCCGACAGCTTCTTTTCGCTGTCGCGCAGCTTGTTGGCGAGGGCTACGCCGATCGGCAGCTTGCCCTCGAGCTTGTAGCTCGAGCGGATGCAGGCGGTGACGCCCGCGCCCTCGCACCAGGCGCGGTCCGGGTTCTTGTTGTTCGAGCCCTTCTCGTCCTTCATGGTCGAGATGTCGGCGGGTTTGATCGCCTCGTGCTTGATCGACGGGTCGATGCTTTGCACGAACGGCAGCGTGGCGAAGGCCTTGAGGTCGACCTTGTCGGCCGGGCGCGACAGCATGAAGCGTGCCTCGGTGACGTACATCTGCAGCTCGTCCTTCACCTCTTTCTTCGAGCCGTCGATGATCTTGTGGACCATGCCCTCCCGGAAGCTCGGGAAGATGTTGAGGTACTTGGCCTCAACGGGCCGCGTCTTCAGCCACTCCTCGAAGCGGATGAATGCGCCTTTGTCCGACGTTTCGTCGGCGCGGTGGTCGGTGAAGAAGATGGTCTTGGGCTTGAGCGAGTCGACGGCAGCGCCGGCGACCGAAACCACCTTCACGATCTGGTAGTCTTGCGCCGCGGCGAAGGCGACGGTGGTCGCAAACACCAGCAGCGTGGCAGTCGAGCTTTTGATCCACATGGCTGTTACCCTGACTCTCCGAGTTCTGATTCAATTCCCACAAGTTAGTGGCCGCTTTATGTGCGGCGGTTCACCCTCAAAGCCTGAACAATTCCCGTAACGTACGCGGCATCCGGTCCATCGGATTGGGCCGCTGGATAACACCCGGCTGTGGCTCGCGTGGCCGGTCGTCGTTCGCGGCGGGGGCGGGCATCGGCCCGCTCCGTGCCAGGGAATGGCGGCCAGCCAGCGCAAATTGAGTGTCGCGCAGCTTCTTTTGCGCGTCGAGACGGAAATATTCGGTGAAACCGCCGTTTTTGGCCGATGCCAGCCGTTGTCCACTGTTGAGGTCGATCGGCATGGGCTTGAGATAGCGGGCCGCCTCGGCCGACGGCGGCGGCAGCGGCGCCTTCGGCGACTGGAAATTCCACGCCGCCTGCATGATCTGCTCGACGATCGGGACCGCGACCTGGCCGCCGGTGCCGCCGCGGCCCAGCGTCTGTTTGCCGCGGGCGTTGTCATAGCCGACCCAGGCGACGACGGTGACGTCGCTGGTGAAGCCTGCGAACCAGGCGTCGTTCTCGTTGTCGGTGGTGCCGGTCTTGCCGCCGGCAAAGCCGGTCAGGTGCTTCATCGCGGCCGCCGTGCCGCGCGCCACCACGCCTTCGAGGATGGTGCGAAGCTGGAAGAACGCGGCGCGGTCGCCGCCCGCCATGATCACCGGCCTGCCGGCATCGTGGCGATAGACCGCCTGGCCGTTCTTCTCGATGGCGTCGATCGTGTAGGGGATGACGCGCTGGCCTTCGTTGGCGATCGCCGCGTAGAAGCCGGCAAGGTCGATCATGCGCAGTGCCTGGGCGCCAAGGATGAACGGATAGTTCTTCATGCACTCGGGATAAATCCTGGCTTCAAGCGCCAGCTCGCAGATTTGTTCCAGGCTCTTGGTCGGATCCTTGTCGATGCCGCCATCGAGCAGCCGCGTGGTGACGAGGTTTTTCGACTGCTCGAGCGCCCGGCGCAGCGTCATCGAGCCCCAGCTCTGGCCGTCGTAGTTCTTCGGCGACCAGTAGTGCGTGCTGACGCCGGGGATCGGCGGCAGCGTCACCGGCTGGTCGGTCACCAGCGTGTTCGGCTGCAGGCCGCGGTGCAGCGCGGCGAGATAGGTGAGCGGCTTGATCGAGGAGCCCGGCTGGCGCAGCGCCTGCGTGGTGCGGTTGAGCTGGCTCAGCGGATAGGAGAAGCCGCCGACCATCGCCAGGATCCGGCCGGACTTGTTCTCCAGCACCAGCGCCGCGCCCTGCACCTTGGGCTTGATCCGCAGCTCGGCCTTGGCCTCGCCGGGCTTCTTGCCGTCGACGACGCTGACGAAGATCACGTCGTTGAGCTTCAGCATGTCCGGCGAAACGTGCTCCGGCAGCGACAGCGGCATGATGCGCCCGTCGCGCAGGCCGACGCGGATCTGCGCGCGGCCGTTTTCCAGGCTGCGCCCGAGCACCACGGCGATCGGCCAGTGCACGTCGTAGAGCGGCAGCTTGGCGGTCTGCAGCGCGATCTGCCAGATCGGCTTCATCACGCGACCGCGCCGCAGCGCGCGGGTGCTCTGCTCGGTGGTGATGCGGGCGACGACCTCGCCGAGGCTCAGCTCGGGCCCGTGGTAGACGGCCCGGCCGCTCTTCGCCTCGTACCGGGCGAGCCCGTCCTGCAAGGCCTGTTCGGTGGCGCGTTGCAGCTTGGCATTGATGGTGGAGCGGACCGTGAAGGACTCCGAGGTCAGCGACTGCATGCCGACGAGGGTCTTGGCCTCGCGCATCAGATGGTCGACGAAATGAAAGCCGCCTTCGCGCTTGGGCTTCTCGTAGGGCACGATGCGCGGGCCTCCGGTCACGCCCGGCGTGACGTTCTCGGTGCCTGCGATCTTGTCCTCCTGCATGCGCTTGAGCACGTAGGCGTAGCGCTCGCGGGCGCGCTCGGGATAGCGATCCGGGCTGAAGTAGGACGGCCCCTTGGCCATCGCGGCGAGCATCGCACCTTCGGTGACGGCGAGCGCGGATGCCGGCTTCTTGAAATAGCCGTGCGCCGCCATGTCGATGCCCCAGGCGCCGCGGCCGAGGTAGATCGAGTTCAGGTAGATTTCGAGAATTTCCTCCTTGCTCAGCGCCTGATCGATGCGCGAGGCGACGATCATCTCGCGGATCTTGCGCTCATAGCTCACGTCGTCGCCGACCAGAAGGTTCTTGGCGACCTGCTGGGTGATGGTCGAGCCGCCCTGCGGCCGGCCGGGCTCGGCGATGTTGGTGATGAACGCGCGGATCAGGCCGCGCTCGTCGATGCCCTTGTGCTGGTGGAAGCGCTTGTCTTCGGCTGCGACAAAAGCGAGCTGGACGTATTCCGGGATCTGCTTCAGCGGCACCCAGACGCGGCGCTGATCGGACTCGAACAGCTCGGCGAACTTCTCGCCCCTGTTGTCCAGTACCGTGCTGGTGCCGGGCAGCTTCAGGCCCTTGAGCTTGTTGTGGTCGGGCAGATTCGCGGCGACGCCATTGTAAAACTCGATCACCGGCTTCATGTCGAACGTCGCGTCCACCGCGGCGTTTCCACAGAACTGCTTGTAGGCGACCGCGAGTTCGTCGAAGTTGATGCCGCGGAACGCGCGGATTTCGCCGGCCACCGTCTGCGGATCGGACATCGCGGTGTCGATCAGCGTGTCGAGGTTGAGATCCTCGATGTCGAAGGCCTTGCGCATATGCGCGCAACCGTCCCTGAGGAGCTGCACGACCTCCGCCTGATCGTTGGCTGGATCGAATTCGAGCTTCACCGACTCCGGGCGCGTCGTCACCTGCGCCAGCGCCAGCGCAGTGGCAAACATTTTGACGAGGATGAGGTTCATTGCGCCTGCCCGGTGGAGCCGCCGATCGTTCCGGAGTGCCGGAAATTTCTAGATGTGCGGCGGCGTCGGCGCCAAGGAAAACCGGGCATTCGAGGCGAATAGCTTCCATTAGTACTAACCGCTCGGGCGTTGGCGCGCGAGCTGTGCACATCGTGGTGAATGGGTCGCGTCAATTCGAGACGTTTCATTGATGCCCGCTTTACCACAGCGAGTCAGCGGAGAGCGATGCAGCGCACATTCTTGCGCGAGCTGCAGCGACGGACTCGCGCAGATCGGACGGCGCGAAACTTAACAGCGCATCGGAAGAATTGTCGCGCGCGGATTAATGTTACCCGCCGAAACCCCAACGTTTACCAAGCCGGCCGGTCTATAGACCGCGGGCAGGCACAGGATAGGTCCGGCGTCGTGTCAGCGCCGATCAAACCTGAAGAGGCGGAAATGAAATCGGGAATGCGGCACGTCATGGGTGGCGTCGCGCTGGCGGCAGTGTATCTGCTGCAGGCGGCGCCGGCTTTCGCGCAATTGCCCCCGTGGGCTACGCAACAGCAGCAGCGTCGGTACTATCCGCCGCAGCGTCCGCAGGCTGCACCTCCACAACAGCAGCAGCGCGGTCCTGTGGCTCAGCCGCAGGCGCGTCAGCAAGAGACGCAACATCCGCAGCAGCAGGCGAGACCGAGGCCCGAGCCGGCTCCGCAGAACACGCAGGAGCGTGCGGCCTGTCTCAACAAGGACACGCCGCAAGCCGCGCTGATCGCGGCCTGCACGGTGATCATCGACGCCAATCGCGACAAGCCGAGCGTCATGGCGACGGCGTATTTTCACCGCGGCGACGCGCTGCGTGAGAAGGGCGATCACGAGGCGGCGATCAAGGATCTCAGCGAAGCCATCACGCTCGATGGCAGGAGCGCCGCGTATTTCGCGCGTGCGACCAGCTACAAGGCCAAGGGCGACCTCGACAACGCTATCGCCGACTTCGACCAGGCGATCAAATACGATTCGAAGAACCCGACCTACTATTCCACGCGCAGCCACGCGCTGTACGAGAAGCGCGACTACGAGCGCGCCATCGCCGACCTCACCGCGGCGATCCGGCTCAATCCGAAAAGCACGCTGACGATCTACAACCGCGCCATGACCTACCGCGCCAAGGGCGAACCCGACCGCGCGGTGCCGGACTTCGACCTCGTCATCAAGGCCACCCCGAACGACGCGTTCGCCTATCACAACCGCGGCCTCGCCTATCGCGACATGCGCGACTACGACCGCGCGATTCGCGATTTCGACGCGGCGACCAAGATCAATTCGAGCTTCAGTGCGGCGATCAACGACCGCGGCCTCGCTTATGTGTCGAAGGGTGAAACCGACAGCGCGATCAAGGATTTCGAGCTGGCCATCCAGATCAATCCGAAGGACTCGCTTGCCTTCAACAACCGCGGTCTCGCCTATCGCAACAAGGGTGAGACCGATGCCGCGCTCAACAGCTACGATCAGGCGATCCTGATCAGCCCGGACTTCGCGCTGGCCTACTACAACCGCGGTAACGCCTACTACGACAAGCGCGACTACGATCGCGCCATCCAGGACTACAACCAGGCGCTCAAGATCAATCCGAACTACGCGCTCGCCTACTACGATCGCGGCGTCGTCTACTACGACCGCCACGATTACCAGAAGGCGGTGACCGATTTGAGCAAGGCCATCGAGCTCGATCCGCGGGATTCGCTCGCTTACTACAATCGCGGCCTGACCTATCGGGCGATGGGCGACATGGACAAGTCGCTCGCCGACTTCGACCGGTCGATCAAGCTCGATCCGAAGAACCCGCTGCCCTATTACAACCGCGGCCTCGCCGCCCGCGACAAGGGTGACCTCGACCGCGCCGTGGCCGACTTCAGCCAGTCGATCCGCATGGACGCGCGCAATGCGCTTGCGTTCTATAACCGCGGCCTCGCCTATTGGGAGCGCCGCGAGTTCGACAAGGCGCTCGCCGACTACGAGCAGGCGATCCGCATCAACCCGGGTTATGCGCCGACCTACTACAGCCGCGGCCTCGCTTATTTCGAGCGGCGCGACTACGACCGCGCCATCAACGACCTCAACCAGGCGATCAACGGCCGGCCGAACTATCCGCTGGCGTTCAACATCCGCGGCCTCGCCTACATCGCCAAGGGCGAGACCGACCGCGGCATTCAGGACTTCGATCAGGCGGTCCGCCTGGATCCGAAGTTCGCCATAGCCTTCAACAATCGCGGCGAGGCCTACCAGGGCAAGCGCGACCACGAGCGCGCGCTCGCCGATTTCGATGCGGCGGTCAAGGCCAATCCGAACTACGAGCAGGCCTACGTCAACCGCGGCGCGATCTATCGTGACCGGCGCGATTTCGAGCGCGCCGCCGCCGATTTCGGCCAGGCTCTCAAGATCAACCCGAAGAGCGCGGCGGCCTTCAACAACCGCGGCTTCGCCCTGTGGAACCGGGGCTTGAGCGACGAGGCGATTGCCGACTTCGAGCAGGCGATCAAGCTCGACCCGAAGTTCGCCGCGGCCTATGCCAACCGCGGCACGACGTACTACGACAAGCGCGACTACAACCGCGCCATCGAGGACTTCAATCAGGCCATCCGGCTCAATCCGAACAGCCCGCAGCCGTATCACGACCGCGGCCTCGCCTATCGCGACAAGGGCGACAGCGGCCGCGCCATCGCCGACTTCGATCAGGCGATCAAGCTCGATCCGAAATTTGCGGCGGCCTATGCAAGCCGCGGTCTGGCCTACAGCAACCGGCAGGACTTCAACCGCGCGCTCGCCGATCTCGACAATGCGATCCGGCTCGACGGCAAGTTCGCCGGCGCCTACAACGACCGCGGCCTGGTCAATGCGGCGACCGGCAAGACCGACCGCGCCATCGCCGATTTCACCCAGGCGATCCGGCTCAACCCGAACTACGACATTGCCTTCAACAACCGCGGCCTGACCTACAAGGCCCGCGGCGACGTCGACCGCGCCATCGAGGATTTCAACCAGGCGGTCAAGGTCAATCCCAAATACGACATCGCCTTCAACAACCGCGGCCTGATCTACCGGGAGAAGGGCGACGCCGAGCGGGCCATCGCCGACTTCTCGGCGGCCATCGCCGCCAACCCGAACTATGAGACAGCCTACACCCACCGCGGCCAGATGTTGCGCGGCAAGGGCGACCTCGACGGCGCGATCAAGGACTTCGACGCCGCGATCAAGCTCAACCCGAACGATGCGCAGAGCCTCTACAGCCGCGGCAGCGCGCTGGCCGCGAAGCAGGACTTCGATCGCGCCATTGCCGACCTCGACGCGGCGATCAAGCTCAACCCGAGCTTCGCCGTGGCCTACCACGAGCGCGGCGCGGCCCACCTCGCCAAGGGCCGCGCCGATCGCGCCATCGCCGACTTCGATCAGGCGGTGCGGCACAATCCGAACTTCGACATCGCCTTCCACAATCGTGGCCTGGCCTATCGCGCACGCGGCGACAACGAGCGCGCGGTGGCGGACTTCGACCGCGCCATCAGGATCAATCCGGGCTTCGCGGCGGCGTTCCACAATCGCGGCCTGGCCCAGCACGACCGCGGCGACTACGACCGCGCGATCGCCGACCTGACCCAGGCGATGAAGCTCGATTCCAACAATTTCGCCGCCTACAACGACCGTGCCATCGCCTACGGCGCCAAGGGCGACAGCGACCGCGCCATCAAGGACTTCGACCAGGTCGTCAAGCTCGATCCGAGCAACGCCGTCGCGCTGAACAACCGCGGCGTCGCCTACCGCAACAAGGGCCAGGCGGACCGCGCGATCGCCGACTTCGACGCGGCGATCAAGCTCGATCCGAAATACGCCGTCGCGCTCTACAATCGCGGCACGACGCACTACGACAAGCTCGACTTCGACCGCGCCATCGCGAGCTTCGATCAGGTGATCGCGATCAATCCGGCCAACGTGCTGGCGTTGCACGACCGCGGCGTCGCGCGCTACGACAAGCACGATTACGAACGCGCGATCGCCGACTTCGAGCAACTGGTCAAGCTCGACGTCAAGATGACGGTCGCGGCCGATCCGAAGGACCGCGCCAACCGGCAGCTCGGCTACGATCGGGGTGCTGCCGAGCCGCCGAAGCAGCTCAGGGTCAACCCGAGCTTCGCGCTCGCCTACAACGACCGCGGCCTGGAGGCGGTTTCCAAGGGCGAGTTCGACAAGGCGCTCGCCGACTTCAACCAGGCGGTCCGGATCAACCCCAACCACGCGCCGGCCTACTACAACCGCGGCAACGCGCATTACGGCAAGCGCGACCTCGACCGTGCGCTGGCCGATTTCGATCAGGCGATCAAGCTCGATCCGCGCAGCGCGCTGGCCTACTACGATCGCGGCCTGACGCACTACGAGCGCCGCGACTACGACCGCGCGCTCGCCGACTTCGACACCACGATCAAGCTCGATCCGAAGGACGCCTTCGCCTACTACAACCGCGGCATGGCGCATTACGGCCGGCAGGACTTCGACCGCGCCATCGCCGATTTCTCGCAGGCGATCAAGCTCGACGGCAAGATCGCGCTCGCCTATCACAACCGCGGCAATGCGCTGGCGCGCCAGCGCGACTACGACAAGGCGATTGCCGATCTCGATCAGGCGATCAAGCTCGACGGCAATGCATCGCGGGCGTTCAACGATCGCGGTCTGGCGTACGGCGCCAAGGGCGAGCTCGATCGGGCGATCAAGGATTTCGACCAGGCCATCACGGTCGACACCAAGAGCGCGCCGGCCTACGTCAATCGCGGCGTTGCCTTCAGCGTGAAGGGAGACGCAGGCCGCGCCCTCGCCGACTACGAGCAGGCGATCCAGATCAACCCGACCTATGCGTTCGCGCACTACAACCGCGGCAACGCCTATTACGACAAAGGCGATTACGACCGCGCGATCGAGAGCTACAACGAGGCGCTCAAGCTCAATCCGAACGATCCGGTCGTCTATCACAACCGCGGCAATGCTTTCGCCAACAAGCGCGACATCGACCGTGCCATCGCCGATCAGAACCAGGCGCTGAAGCTCAACCCGAACTACGCGCTGGCGTTGAGCGATCGCGGCCTCGTCTTTGGCGCGCGCGGCGATTTCGAGAGGGCGGTGGCGGACTTCGATCAGTCGATCAAGCTCGATCCGCGCAACGCGCTGGCGTTCTACAACCGCGGCCTGACCTTGCGGAACCGCAGCGAGCTCGACCGGGCGATCGCCGACTTCGAGGCGGCGATCAAGCTCAACCCGAGCCACATGGCGGCGCTCTATGCGCGCGGCAACGCCTACCTCACGAAACGCGAGTTCGACCGCGCCATCGCCGATCTCGAGCAGGCCATCAAGCTCAATCCGGGCTTTGCGGTCGCCTACTACGACCGCGGCGTGGCCTACGGCGTGAAGGGCGACACCGACCGCGCCATCGCCGATTTTGATCAGGCGCTGAAGCTCAACCCGAACGACGCGCTGGCGCTCAACAACCGCGGCTACGCCTACCGGGTGAAGGGCGACATGGCCAAGGCCGCGGCCGACTACGAGGCGGCGATCAAGCTCGATGCGAACCAGGCGGCGGCGTACTTCAACCGCGGCAACGCCTATTACGAGAAGAAGGACTACGACCGCGCCCTGGCCGACCTCGATCAGGCGATCAAGCTCAATGCGAACTACGCGCTCGCGCTCTACAACCGCGGCCTGGTGCTGCGCGAGAAGGGTGAGGTCGACCGGGCGCTGGCCGATTTCGCCCGCGTCGTTCAGATCGAGCCGAAGAATGCGGCGGCGTTCAACAACCTCGGTCTCGGCTATCGCAGCCGCGGCGAGATCGACAAGGCGCTGGCGAGCTTCGATCAGGCGGTGAAGCTCGATCCGGGCATGGCGATCGGCTTCAACAACCGCGGTGCGGCGTTCGGCATGAAGGGCGATATGGACCGCGCCATCGCCGACCTCGACCAGGCGATCAAGCTCGATTCGAAGGATCCGCGCGCCTTCCACAACCGCGGCTTCGCCTGGCGCAACAAGGGCGATCCCGACCGCGCGATCGCGGACTTCGACGAGGCGCTGAAACGCGATGCCAACTACACGGTTGCGTTTTACAACCGCGGCAATGCGTATTTCCTGAAAAAGGAATACGACCGCGCGATTGTCGACCAGAGCGCGGCGATCAAGCTCGAGCCGACCTACGCGGCCGCCTACAACAGCCGCGGCCTCGCCTACGACGACAAGCGCGACTACGACCGCGCCATTGCCGACTTCAACCAGTCGCTCAAGCTCAACCCGAACGATCCGCTGGTCTACAACAACCGCGGTTTCGCCTATCGGAACAAGGGCGACACCGACCGCGCCATCGCCGACTATCAGCAGGCGATCAAGCTCGATCCGAACTATGCGCTGGCGCTCTACAACCGCGGCATCGCCTATTACGACAAGCGCGAGTTCGACCGCGCCTCGACCGACCTTAATGCCGCGATCAAGCTCAATCCGAACGCGGCGGGCGCGTTCCGCGAGCGCGGCATCACGAGCTACGACAAGCGTGATTTCGACATGGCGACGCCGGACACCGACGCGATGGTGCGCAGTGCCGCGAGCTTTGCGATCCCGCCGAACAACCGGGCCAGCGCCTATGAAAACCGCCGTGACGACGACCGCGTGATCCAGGAGGTCAATCAGACCATCAAGAACAACGCCGCGCCGGCGGTGGCCTACTACAACCGCGCCAACATCTTCTACGGCACGCGCGACTACAAGCAGGCGATCCAGTACTACAACCAAGCGATCAAGCTGCAGCCCGACAACGCCGAGGCGCTAAACCGGCGCTGCGGCGCCCGCGCCATCGTCGGCGACCTGAAGGCCGCGGTGGAGGATTGCAGCGCTTCGCTCAACCTCAAGCCCAACAACGCCTCGGCGCTCGACCGTCGCGGCATGGCCTACCTCAAGATGGGCCAGCCGGATCAGGCGCTGACCGACTACGACGAGGCGCTGAAGCTCAACCCGAATGCGCCGGCGGCGCTCTACGGCCGCGGCGTCGCCAAGCTGATGAAGGGCGACGTCGAGGCGAGCAACGCCGACTTCGAGGTGGCCAAGGGCATCAAGCCGAGCATCGCCGACGAGTTCTCCAAGGTCGGGGTGCAGGCGGGCGGCAGGTTCAGCCTTTGGCGCTAGAACGGATTTCGTTTGAGTCTGAATGGATCGGCATTCGTTTGTTCCGCGTAAGTGCTACGGGGGCTACTGAACCGTTCGGTTTGCGAATGCCTGCCTTGCCCGCGTTGGCCGCTATCGCTCAAGACTCCATTTCGCCGTTCCGTTAACGTGCGCGGAAACGCGCTCGTGGCTGCCCGGGCGCGAGCCCGGGAGGACGGCATGGACGATTTGGCGCGTGCGGTGGGCGATCTGGTGATCGCCAACCGGATCCTGGCGAAGGAGGACGTGGTCGACGCCTATGGCCATGTCAGCATCCGCCATCCGCAGAAGCCGGACCATTATCTCCTGTCGCGTTCGCTCAGCCCGGAGTTCGTCACCCGCGACGACATCATCGAGTTCCGCCTCGACGGCACGCCGGTGAGCGACACGCGGCCGGCCTACCTGGAGCGTTTCATCCATGGCGCGATCTACGAGGCGCGGCCCGAGATCAACGCGGTGATCCACTCGCACGCCGAGGACGTCCTGCCGTTCAGCATCTCGAAGACGCCGCTGTGCTGCGTCGCGCATGTGGCGAGCGACATGGGCGCGCACGTGCCGGTATGGGATATCGCGGAAAAGTTCGGCGACGAGACCAACCTGCTGGTGATCAACATGGAGCAGGGCCGCGATATGGCCCGCGTGCTGGGGCCGAACGCGGTCGTGCTGATGCGCGGCCACGGCTTTTCGGCCGCGGCCGAAGGCCTGCTCAAGCTCGTGCGGATGTCGGTGTATCTGCCGCGCAACGCTCGCATCCTCCTTGCCGCCATGCGGATGGGTGAGTTCAAGGCGCTGTCCGAGGGCGAGATCAGGACGCGCAACCGCTTCCGGGCAGGCTCTCCGGAAATGCAGCGCGGTTGGGAGTTTTGGGCACGGCGCGCCGGCTGCGGCGACATGCTGGCGGAGAGCAGGGGCGGGGTGTGACCGGCATAACGCGCTCTGTCCGCCGCGGGGTCCCGGTTGGCCGCCAAGAAACCGGGGTCCCGGGTCTGCAGCGCATCACCACAAGCGCGTTCACGCGCGTCTTCGCGCGCTATGGTGCTGCGCTGCGCCCGGGACACGAGAGCATTGCTAGGGGACGTGTGAGCTATGAGTAACGCCGGCCGTATCGACGTCCACTTCCACATGATCCCGCAGTTCTATGCGGACATGGTCTATGCCGCGGGCTCAGGTCCCGCGATCGGCCGCTATCCGGACTGGTCGCCGGAGCTGGCGCTGGAAGTCATGGACCGGTTCGGCATCGCCACGGCGCTGTTGTCGCTCGGCCAGCCCGGCGTGCAGTTCTGCACGCCAGACGCGGCCAAAGCACTGGCGCGGCGCTGCAATGATTATTCGGCGGGGCTGAACGCGAGACACGGCAAGCGCTTCGGCGCGTTCGGCACGGTGTCGATGTGGGACGTCCGCCACGCCGTGGACGAGATCGGCTATTGCCTCGACACGCTGAAGTTCTCCGGCATGAGCCTGTTCGCGAGCTACGACGGCATCTTTCTCGGCGATCCGAAGTTCGATCCGGTGATGGAGGCGCTGAACGCCCGCGACGGCGTGGTGTTCGTGCATCCGGGCACCCATCCGCTGAGCAAGGACGTGAAGCTGCCCTGGCCGTTCTTCATGATGGAATACCTGTTCGACACCACGCGCGCGGTGGTGAACCTGATGTTCGGCGGTGCGCTCGAGCGCTATCCGCGCATCCGTTTCATCCTGCCGCATGCCGGCGGGCTGGTGCCGTATTTCTCCTGGCGGTTGGCGGTCTCGCCGATGATCGACAAGCGCCTGAAGCAGCTGTCGAAGGACGAGGTGTTCGCGCTGCTGCGCCGCTTCTGGTACGACAACGCGCTCTCGCCGGGCGAGCAGACCTGGGGTTGCCTCGAGAATGTCGCGGCCCCCGAGCAGATCGTGTTCGGCACCGACTGGCCGTTTGCCAACGCCAATGTTACGGCTGAAGCGATGAAGACCTACGAGGCGCTCGATGCGATCACGCCTGCGCAGCGCGCAGCCATCGACCGCGGCAACGCGCTGCGGCTGTTCCCGGAGTTTGCGTAGTTCGTGATGGAGCCGACCAAGCGCCCGCCGGGCAAACTTTTCATCCTCGCTCTGGGCCTCACCGCGCTGATCACGCCGCTCGCGGTGCATCTGTTCTTTCCGGTGATCCCCGCGGTGAAGGTCGCGCTCGGCCTGACCGATGCCCACGCCCAGCTCACCTTCAGCATCTCCCTGTTCGGTATGGCCTTCGCCACGCTGTTCTACGGCTCGCTGTCGGACCGCTACGGCCGCCGGCCGGTGCTGCTGTCGGGCCTGGCGCTGTTCCTGATCGGCAGCGTCGTGTCGGCCATTGCCGAGACCGCGAACGCGCTGGTGGCGGGCCGCCTGATCCAGGCGATCGGTGCGGGCTGCTCGCTGACGCTGGTTCGGGCGATCGCGCGCGACGCGTTCCGCGCCGAGCAACTGGTCAAGGCCATCGCCTACCTCACCATGTTCGGCACGCTCGGCCCGATGGTGTCCCCGTTCATGGGCGGCCTTCTGATCGATGCTTTCGGCTGGCGCAGCGTGTTCGGCTTTGCGCTGATCGCAGGCGGCGCAATTGCCGTTCTGGCCTGGCTGGTGATGGCCGAAACGCTGCCGCCGGCCAGCCGCGTCAAGTCGCAGGAGAGCGTGGCGGCAAGCTACGGCGCGTTGTTCCGCCGCCTGCGCTTCAACGGCTTCGTGTTCCAGTCCGGCTTCAACACCGGCACGTTCATGGTCATGGCGGTGGCGTCCTCCTCGCTGATGTCGGAGCTGCTGCACCGACCGGCCACCGAGTTCGGGCTCTATTTCATCATGTTCCCGGTGGGGTTCTTCACCGGCAATTTCATCTCGACCCGGCTCGGCACCCGCTTTTCAACAGAAGCGATGGTGCTGGCCGGCTCGCTGCTCGCGATCGTGACGGTGTCCGGGCAGGCGGTGGCGTTGTCCTCAGGGCTGGTCGTTCCGCTCGCCTTCTTCATCCCGGGCTTCTTCATCACCATGGCGCAGGGCATCGCAATGCCCTACGGGCAGGCCGCGGCGATGTCGGAGATTCCGCGGCTTGCCGGTACGGCGGCGGGGATCGGCGTGTTCCTGCAGAACCTGTGCGGCGCGATCTCGTCGCAGCTGTACGGCCATCTTGCCGACGGCACGCCGCGGCCGCTGATCGTGGTCACGCTGCTGTGCGGCTCGCTCACTTTGCTCGCAGGCTTAGTCCCGTACCTGCTGAAGCGCGCCGGGCGCTCGTCTACTCCTTGATCCCGGCGCGCTGGATCACGTCGGCAAACCGCGCGGTCTGCGACGCGATGAAGTCGCGGAACTCCTCCGGCGTGCCGAGCGGCATGGTCGCGCCTTGCGCAACGAATTTTTCGCGGGCTTCGGCGGTGGACAGCGCCTTCCGGCTCTCCTGGTTGAGCCAGTCGATCACCGGCCGCGGTGTGCCGACGGGCGCGAGCAGCCCGAACCACGCCCCGACTTCCATCGGATGGCCGCCTTCCGCCATGGTCGGCACGTCCGGCAGCACCGCGACGCGCTCCTTCGACGCGAGGCCGAGCGCGCGCACCGTGCCGGATTTGATCGGCCCGAGCGCCAGCGACACCACGTCGAACATCATGCTGACATGGCCCGCGGCGAGATCCTGCGCCGCGGGGGCCGCGCCACGGTACGGCACGTGGGTGATGTCCACGCCCGCGGCGAGCTTCAGGAGCTCGCCGGCAATGTGGCCGGACGCGCCGATGCCCTGCGAGGCGTAGGAGAGCTTGCCGGGATTGGTCTTGGCGTAGGCGATCAGCTCCGGCAGCGTTTTCGCCGGCACCGACGGATGCACCACGAGGATATTCGGCACCGTCACCATCAGCGTGACGGGCGCAAAATCCTTCGCCGCGTCATAGGGCAGCTTCGCGAGCAGGGGGCGGATCGAAAGCTGGCCCTGATTGCCCATCAGCAGCAGATAGCCGTCGGGTGGCGCCTTGGCGACGGCTTCGGCCGCGATGACGCCCGCGCCGCCGGTGCGGTTCTCGACGATCAGCGTGGTGCCGGTTTCCGCGAGCTTCGCCCCGACAATACGCGGAAGGATGTCGCCGATGCCGCCGGCCTGGGCGGGCACCAGGACGCGGATCGGCCGCGACGGGTAGTCCTGTGCGAACGCAGCCAAGGTCGCCGCGATGGTGAGGAAGAGCGCAAAGCAAATTCGCATTTCACTCTCTGACGTCAGGTTTGATTGGGCGGCAAGACTGGGTCCCCGCTTCCGCGGGGACGAACGGCTGATGCAGCGCGAGCTCTCTCCCGTTCGCCCCCGCGGAAGCGGGGGCCCGGGAGGCGCGCGTTACTGCTGCTCCATCTTGATGCCGGCGCGCCGGATCACCTCGCCGTAGCGGTTCGATTCCGCCTCGATGAACTTCGCGAAGGAATCCGGCGTGCCGAGCGGCACCGCTGCGCCCGTGTTGATGAACCGGCCCTTCACGTCCTGCGGCGACAGCACCTTGTTGCCCTCGCGGTTGAGCCAGTTGATCGCCGCCTGCGGCGTGCCGGCCGGCGCGAGGAAGCCGAACCACGCGCCGATCTCGACCTGGATTCCCTGCTCGATCATGGTCGGCACATCCGGCAGCACCGAGGTGCGCTCGCGGGTCGTGACGCCGAGCGGCCGCACCCGGCCGGCCTGGATCGACCCGAGCGCGAGCGAAACCACGTCGAACATCATGCTGACATGGCCGGCGGCGAGGTCCTGCGCCGCGGGCGCCGCGCCCTTGTAGGGCACGTGCACAATGTCGACTCCGGTTTGCAGCTTGAACAGCTCGGCCGCGACATGGCCGGAGGCGCCGACGCCCTGCGAGGCGTAAGTGAGCTTGCCGGGGTTGGCCTTGGCATGGGCGACGAGTTCCTTCACCGTCTTCGCAGGCACCGAAGGATGCACCACGAGGATGTTCGGCACGGTGACGCCGAGCAGCACCGGCGTGAATCCCTTGAGCGGTTCGTATGGCACCTTCTGCATGTGCGGCAGCATGGCCAGCACGGCGTGGTTGCCCACCAGGAAGGTGTAGCCGTCGGGCGCCGCCTTCGCGACCGCATCGGTGCCGATCACGCCCGCGGCGCCGGCGCGGTTCTCGACCACGATGGTTGCGTTGCTGCCCGACTCGCCGAGCTTCTGCTGGAACAAACGCACAATCTGGTCGCCGACGCCGGCTGGCGCGGTCGGTACGATGAACTTGATCGGCTTCGACGGATAATCGTCGGCGACGGCGGGCGCGGCGGCGATCACGACCGAGAACAAAGCCGCGGCCAAGCCTGCGCAAAGGCGCTTGCGGATCATGAAATCCTCCCTGAGATGTTTTGGTTTTGCCTGAGCCTATCGCACGCCTCGGCTTTGCGTCAGCCCCTCGAGATGGCGTGCCGGCGCGGCAACGCGGCGCAGCGCCGCTTGCTGCGACCCGCGATGCGGTACAGCGGAAGCGCGATCGTCGCGCGCGGGCGGAATGGCCGCCCGTATCAGCCACATGCGTCGACCATTGATCGATGCGGGCCAGCCAATAGAGTCGCGGCCATGCGAGGATGGCGCAGCCTGACAACAAGAAGGGAGCCATCATGAACGCCAAGTTGAGAGTCGGGCGGCGTGCGTGGCTGGTGGCCGCGGCGATGGCGCTCGCCGCGAACGCAGCGGGCGCGACCGACTATCCCAACCGCACCGTCAAGGTCGTGGTGCCGTTCGCCGCGGCGGGCGTCACCGACATTGTCGCCCGGGTCGTGTTCGACAAGGTCGGACGCGCCCTTAACCAGAACTTCGTCGTGGACAACCGGCCCGGTGCCGGAGGCACCATTGCCATCGAGCAGACGGTGAACGCGCCGGCCGACGGCTACACCGTCGTCATGGCCGACCCGTCCGGCTCGCTTCCCGCCAACGTCACGCTCTACCCCAAGCTGACATACGACCCGGTGCGCGACCTGGCGCCGATCGCGATCTTCGGCACCACCGGTGCGAACCTCGTGGTGCCGGCCCCGTCGCCCGCCAGGGCCGCCCAGGAGCTCGTGGCGCTGGCCAAGGAGAAGCCTGGCGAATTGACCTTTGCCTCGACCGGGATCGGCACGCCCGGGCATCTCAACGGCGAGCTGTTCAGCCGGCTGGCCGGGATCACCACCGTGCACGTGCCCTACCGGGTGGTCGGCCAGGGCGTGACCGACATGGTCGCCGCTCGCATCTCGTTCTGGATCGCGCCGATCCCGACCATGCTGCAGAACGTGCGGCAGGGGCAGCTTCGCGCGCTCGCGGTCGCGGGCGCGGCGCGCTCGGACGATTTGCCGGGTGTGCCGACCATCAAGGAGACCGGCATCGGCGACTTCGACGCCAGCACGACCTATGCCGTGTTCGCCCCGGCAGGCACGCCCAGAGAGATCGTCTCCAAGCTGCACGCCGAGATCGGCAGGGCGCTGGACGATCCGGAGGTGCAGGACAAGCTGCGCAAGGCCGGGGTGTCGCCGAAGCTCGGCGCGCCCGAGGACATCACGCGGATGCTGCAGCGGCAGATTCCGCAATGGGCCGACGTGATCAAGAGCGCCGGCATCAAGATCAACTAAACCCTCGTCTTGCCACTGAAGGAAGTCTCGTCTCGTGTCCTATGTCATCGCCATCGATATCGGCGGAACCTTTACCGACCTTGCGGCGTGCGATGTCGAAACCGGCGTGGTGGCCTACACCAAGAGCCCGACCACGTACGGACAGTTGAGCGAGGCGATTTTCGACTGCATCCGCAAGGCGCGGCTCGAGGCGCGGCAGGCGAACTTCGTCAAGCATGGCACGACGCTCGTCATCAACGCGCTGTTGCAGCGGGCCGGAGCCCGCACCGCTCTCCTCGCCACCAAGGGCTTTCGCGACCTCCTGGAGATCGGACGCGGCAATCGCACCCAGCCGTTCAACCTTCGCTTCCACCGCGAACCGCCGCTGGTGCCGCGCGAATGGCGCTTCGAGGTCGAGGAGCGCGTCGAGGGGTCCGGCCGGGTGCGCACGCCGCTCGACAAGGCCGCACTCGGCGCGGTGGCCGGCGCACTGAAGAGCAACGGGATCGAGGCGCTGGCCATCAGCTTTCTCAACTCATACCTCGCGCCCGAGCACGAGCAGGAGGCCGCCGCCGAGCTGCGGCGGCTGCTGCCGGATCTGTTCATCACCACCGGCACGCAGCTGACCCGCGAATGGCATGAGTTCGAGCGCACCGCCACGGCGACGGCCAATGCCTATGTCGGGCCGCAGGTGAGCCGCTACATCGCCGAGTTCGATGCCGGGCTGCGCAGCGGCGGGTTCAGCGGATCGCTGCTGCTGATGGGGTCGCACGGTGGCGTGATCTCGGCCGAGCGCGGCTGCCGCGAGCCGATCACGCTGGTGGAATCGGGACCGGTCGGCGGATGTATCGGCGCGGCCGAGTACGGCCGTGCGTTGGGCGTCGAGAACCTCGTTGCGTTCGACATGGGCGGCACGACGGCGTGCGCGATGATCGAGCGCGGCCGCTATGCCGTCGAGTCGATCTACCAGATCGGCGGGCCCGACGCGGGCTTCCCGATCCGCGGCAATGTCATCGATATCCTCGAGGTCGGTGTCGGCGGCGGCTCGATCGGCTGGCTCGATGAGCAGCGCCGGCTGCACGTCGGTCCGCGCAGCGCCGGCTCGATGCCGGGCCCGGCCTGCTACGGCCGCGACGGGGCCGAGCCGACGGTGACCGACGCCAACCTGATGCTGGGCCGGCTCGATCCGGGAAATTTCCTCGGCGGCGAGATGACGCTTGTGCCTGAGCGCGCCACCGAAGTCTTGCGGGATCGCATCGCCGGCCCACTCGGCTACCGCGGCGACGACGCCGTCACGCGCGCCGCCAAGGGCGTGCTGACCATCGCCAACCTGACGATGTCCTCGATCATCAAGAAGGTTTC
The DNA here is from genome assembly GCA_019746135.1 of Xanthobacteraceae bacterium. Taxonomy (GTDB): domain Bacteria; phylum Pseudomonadota; class Alphaproteobacteria; order Rhizobiales; family Xanthobacteraceae; genus Z2-YC6860. Next base: position 70,098 of record JAIESI010000069.1, on the reverse strand, counting down.
GATCGCGCGCGGCTATGATCCGCGCGACTTTGCGCTGTTCTGTTACGGCGGCGGCGGGCCGCTGCACGGCATCGAGCTGGCACGGGCGCTGAAGATCCCGCGCGTGATCGTGCCGCCGGAGCCGGGTAACTTCTCCGCCCTCGGCATGCTGCTGGCCGATCCGCGGCTCGACACCGCCCAGACCATGGTGGTGCGGCTCGGCCCGGAGAGCCTCGCGCGGGTGACGGCGCATTATGGCGAGCTCGAGGCGCAGGGACGCGATGCGCTGCGGCGCGAGTTCGGCGAGGGCTCGGTCTCGATCGAACGCGAGGCCGAGATGCGCTACAAAGGGCAGCACCACTCCATCAAGATCGCGATCAATCCGGAGGACGACGCGGCCACGCTGCGCGAGCGGTTCGACCGCGAGTACCTGCGGCGCTACGGCCACACCAACCCGGCCGATGTCGAGATCGTCGTGCTGCATTCGCTCGCCACCCTGCACATGGAGCGGCCGGAGCTGCAGCGGCTGGCGCAGCCGAGCGCCGGCCGCGCGAAGCGCGCCGAGCTCGAAGTGCGGCCGGTCTTCTTCCTGGAGGAGGATCGCTTCCTGCCGACCCAGGTCTATGATCGGGCGGCGCTCGGCGCGTCCTTCGCCGGCAAGGGACCGGCGCTGATCGTCGAATACGGCTCGAGCACGCTGATCGGTCCGCGCGACACCTTCAGCATTGGCAAGATCGGAGAGATCGAAATTGACTGCCACGCTTGACAGCCCGCGCATTGAGGCGCCGCCGCGCGCGGCCGAGATCGATCTGATCACCGTGGAGGTGATCCGGCGGCGGCTGGTCGCGATCGCCGACGAGGTCGACGTCAACATCACCCGCACGGCGTTCAGCCCGTACATCTATGAGTACAAGGACTATGCGGTCGGCATCGTCGACGCGGGCGGCGACCTGATCTGCCAGTGCACGGCCGGCATGCCGGTGTTCGTCGCCGACGTGATGCGCGCGGCGGTGCAGGACGGGCTCGCGCTCTACGGCGCGGCAAACCTGCACGAGGGCGACGCCGTCGTCACCAACTACGCCGGCACCATCGGGCAGCATCTCAACAACGTCACCATGTACACGCCGATCTATGCGCCGAAGGAAAAGGTGCCGGTCGGCTTCATGGTGGTGGTCATGCACTGGATCGATGTGGGTGGCCGCGAGATCGGATCGCTGTCGAAGTTCGCCACCGACATCTTCCAGGAGGGGATCCAGTTCCGGACTGTCAAGCTGCGGTCGCGCGGCGAGCCGGTGCCGGAGATGATCCGGATGATCGAGCACAACACCCGCTTTCCGGTCGAGATGATGGGCGACATCAACTCGCAGATCGGCGGCTGCATGATGGGTCGCGACAGCGTCGCCGAGCTGGTCGATCGCTACGGCGTCGGCACGTTCCTGCGCGCCATCGACACGATCTGGGACCAGTCGGAGGCCGAGGCACGCGCGGCCATCCGCGGCATCCCGGACGGCACCTACAGCGCCGAAGGCACCCTCGACAACGACGGGCTGAACCCGGAGCCGTTGCCGTGCAAGGTCACGGTGACGGTTAACGGCGACGAGATGACGGTCGATCTCTCGGCGCTGCCGAAAGAGGTCAACGCGCCGATGAACTCGGGTCGCAGCGGCGGCGGCGCCACCGTGGCACGCCTCGCCTTCCGCTATCTGCTGCTGCCCGAAGGCGACGCCAACGAGGGCACGTTTCGCCCGCTCAAGCTGATCCTGCCGGAGGGCACGATCGTCAGCGCGCGGCCGACCTCGCCGATGGGCGCCTACAATTCGGCGCTGCCGATGCTCATTGATCTCGTCATCCGCGCGCTCGGCACGGCGATCCCCGACCGGGTCGCGGCGGCGCACTACGGCACGTTCTGCACGCTCGCTTATGCGGGCCGCTATCCCGACACCGGCCTCTATTGGCAGTGCCACGACAGCGGCTTCGGCGGGTGGGGCGCGCTGTGCGACATGGACGGGCCGGGCCCGTTCCGCACCAACTGCCACGGCGACACCCGGCTGATCCCGATCGAGCTGCACGAGGCGAGCTATCCGTTCCTGATCGAGAGCTTCGGGCTGCGCACCGATTCCGGCGGCCCCGGCGAGTTCCGCGGCGGGCTCGGCCTCGAACGGCGCTACCTGATGCTGGCGCCGGCCCGCATCTCGACCCGGTTCGAGCGCACGCTGTGTCCCGCCTGGGGACTGAACGGCGGCGGCGACGGCGCGCCGGGCCACGTCCTGATCGAGCGCGCCGACGGCACCACGCAGGAAGCGCTCAAGGAAACGCTGATGCTCAAGGCCGGCGATCGCGTGCGCATCCGCTCTGGTGGCGGCGGCGGGTTCGGCGATCCGCGCCAGCGCGATCCGCAGCGCGTGCGCACCGACGTGATGCGCGGCTACGTCTCGGCGGAGGCCGCGCGCGAGGTGTACGGGCTGAACGAGTAAGCCATCGCTTGCAATTGAAGCGGCGCGGGCGGTCTCATCCCTCCCCGCGAGGGGAGGGTCCGCGCGAAGCGCGGGGGTGGGGAGATGTCTCCGCTTCTCGCTGGCTTCTCCCCACCCGGCTCGCTTCGCTCGCCACCCTCCCCTCGCGGGGAGGGATGAGGGCGCCGATGCCGCGAGTTATTCAATGTCACTCGATCTTGACGCCCGCCTTCGCCACCACGGCGCGCCACTTCTCGATATCGGTCTTGAGATAGCTGGCGAACTGCTCGGATGAATCGCCGACCGGGGTCGCGCCCTGGCCTTTGAACTTCTCGACCACGTCCGGCATCTTGATCGCCTTCTGCACCGCCGCCGAGATTTTCGCGACGACGGCGGGCGGCGTTTTGGCCGGCGCCAGCAGACCGGCCCAGGAGCTGGCGTCGTAGCCCGGCAGCGTCTCGGCAATGGCCGGAACCCCCGGTGCCAGCTCGTCGCGGTTGAGGCTCGTGAGACCGAGCGCGCGTAGCTGGCCTTGCTTGACGTAGGGCCAGGCGCTCGCCAGGTTGTCGAACATCATGTTGACGTGGCCGGAAATGAGGTCTGCCACCGCCGGTGCGCTGCCCTTGTAGGGCACGTGCGTCATCTGCACGCCGGCCATTTGCTTGAACAGCTCGCCCGACAGATGAATGCTGGAGCCGGCGCCCGAGCTTGCGAACGTGTACTTGTCGGGATTGGCCTTCAGCAGCCTGATCAGCTCGGCAACATCCTTGGCCGGCACCGACGGGTGGACCACCAGGACGTTGGGCGTGGTGAAGAAGTTCGACACGGCGGCGAAGTCGCGCAGCGTGTCGAACGGCAGATCCTTCTTGACCGCGGGAAAAACCGAGTTCACCGATCCCGTGCCCATGAGCAGCGTGTAGCCGTCCGGCTTCGACTTGGCGACGAACTCAGCTGCGATCGAGCCGGTTGCGCCCGGCTTGTTCTCGATGACGACGGTGGCCCTCCACTCTTCCGCGAGCTTCTGGCCGATGATGCGCGCCGTGATGTCGGTCGCGCCGCCGGCCGAGAACGGCACGACGATGCGGATCGTCTCGCTCGGGTAGGGCGCATCCTGCGCAACGGCACCACCCGGCGCGGCCATCCAGGCACACGTCACCGCAGCCATGACATTGATCAGTCGCATCGCGTTCCCTCGACCTTGCGGACCTGAGTAAATCACATCCGCATCGCTTCGATAGTGCGGCGCACCGGCGCAGAGTCCGGCCCGCGGACCCGCCTCAAGGCGAATGCTGCGTGATCGTATCCACCAGCGCGCAGCGGCCCTTCTTCACCTCGGCCAGCGCGCGTTGCAGCGCCGGCTTCACGTCCTTCGGATTGTCGATCGGGCCTTCGCCATAGCAGCCCATCGAGCGCGCCAGCGCGCCGAAATCAGGCTCCGGGCCGAACAGGTCCATGCCGATATGCGCCTTGGCCTCATCGGTGCCGCGCAGCTTCGCCATGCGGATCTGGTGCGCCCAGTCGTTGTAGTAGGCGCGGTTGTTGTGCATCACGATCAGCATCGGGATCCGGTACTTGGCGGCGATCCAGAGCGCGCCGGCGTCGAACATCAGGTCGCCGTCCGGCTGGATGTTGACGACAATGCGTTTCTTGTCGCGGTGCGCGAGGGCAACACCCAGCGAGATTCCGATCTGCGTCGAGGTGCCGAGCTCGACGCCGGGATGGCGATACGGCTTGTCGAAGTCCCAGAGCTTTCGCACCTGGTGCTTCAGCTCGTTCGCGGTGAGCACCCAGTCCTCGTCCTTGATGACGTCCCAGACCTCCATGGCGAGGCGGGAGAAGGTGAGCGGCGAGGCGCCCCAGTTCTGCTTTGCGTCCTCCTGCCACTTGGCCCAGACCTGGTCGTGGCGTTTGCCGATCGCAACCTTGCGGTCGGCGATTTTCTTTTGCAGGTTCGAGTTGCCGGCGATCCGCTCCTTGCAGATGCGGATCAGCTCGGGGATGCCGATGGTCGTATCGCCCAGCGCCCGCACCGAGCAGGGCTGCATCCGGCAATAGTCCATCGCCCATTTGCTGATGTTCAATTCGGCGAAGCCGATCTCGACGTAGTCGCAATTCGGCGGCGGCAGCAGCTCGCGGATGCGCTTGGCGTTGTTCAATTCGGTGAGTTGCTTCTCCCAATCCTTCACGTCGAGGCCGAGGATCAGGTCGGTGTGCTTCAGCGACGGCTTGTCCATGCTGAGGCAGAGCGGATGCTTGTTCGGAAAGTTGAGCGCGTTGTTGACGTCCCACACCGCCGAGCCGGTCAGCTCGGCCAGCTCGACGATGCTCTCGAAACCGCCGGCGCGGCGGCCGGCATATTCGGGCAGCAGCATCGGGTGCTCGGCTTTCAGGAGCTTGTCGGCGATCGCTTCGATCGCGCGCGGGTCGGGCGCCATCGGCGAGGGGGCGGCGACGGCGCTTAAGGGCGGCAGCGGCACCTCGCCGGTCTTCGGAGACTCCTGCAAGGCCGCGTCGTAGCACATGTAAACCGGGCCCTTCGGCTCGGTCATCATGATCGAGTAGGCGCGGGCAAACGATTCCGGCACACCCTCGATCGAGGTCGGCTGGTAGTCCCACTTGACGTAGTCGCGCACCGCGTTGCCCTGCACCAATGCGGTGTGGGTCCAGTCGATGTGCGGCCGGCGCTTGCTTTCGTCCATCGGCCCGGTCGCGCCGATGATGAAGATCGGCACCCGGTCGAGATAGGCGTAGTAGATCGCCATGCAGGCGTGCAGCAGGCCGACGAGATTGTGCAGGATCACGACCATCGGCTTGCCGGTCGCCTTGGCGTAGCCGTGCGCGATCTGCACCGCGATCTCTTCGTGATTGCACAGCATCATCGGCGGCTCATTGCCGCCGTAGTTGACCAGCGAATCGTGCAGGCCGCGGAAGCTCGCGCCGGGATTGAGCGTGATGTAGGGGAAATCGTAGCGCTTGATGCAGTCGACGATGACGTCGGACTGCCAGCCGGTGTAGTTCGTGACCTTCGCGTCCATGGGAGTTCCGGTTTGGCTTGAAAACGTTGCGCGATCTATCGCAGCATTGACGCCGCCTTTTTCACGACATCAGGCGGGGTTGCATAGATTTCCTTGACCAGCACCTGCACCTGATCGCCGGGCACCGGCGTGATCTCCATCTGCGACCGTGCGGTGTCGGCGAGGAAATCCTTGTCCTGCATCGTCGCCATGAACGCGTCGCGCAGCGTCTTGGCGCGATCCGGCGGAATATTCGGCGGGCCGACGAACGGCCGGCCCATGGCCTGTCGCGCGAAGATCAGCCGCAGGATCTGCCGCTGCTCCTCGGTCTTGGCGAGATCGATGATCAGCGGCACCTCCGGCAGGTCGGGATGCTTGTCGAGCGCGAGCTGGACCAGGATGGTGAACTTCTTCTCGTCCAGCGATTTCTGGTGCGTCGCCTTCACGCTCGACCACGACCAGCCGCAGCGGCCCTGCACCTCGCCGCGCTCCATCGCGAGCCCCACCTCGTTGCCGCCGGGGTAGCCGGTGACGACCTTCATCCTGGTGCCGAGCACGCCGTTGGTGATGCGCGGAAACTGGTCGGTGTCGGCCGACGTGCTGGTGCCGCCGACGATCAGCTCTTGCGTCACCATGTCCTCGAATTTCTTGATCGGGCTCGTATTCCAGGCGACGCAGACGCTCACCTCGTTGTTGGCGCTGCCGATCCAGGTGTACTTGGTGGCGTCGAACTGCGCCGCCTTGTTGCCAAGGAGTGGGTCGAAGCCGGTGCCGCGGCCGATGATGCCGAACGCCGAGCCGTCCTTCGGTGCGACGTTGTAGAGCCAGTTGGCGAGGCGGAGCGAGCCCGCGCCATCCATGTTCTTCGGCAGCACGTTCGGGTTGCCCGGAATGTGCTTGCCCATGTGCCGCGCCAGCATGCGCGCATAGAGGTCGTAAGCGCCGCCGACGCTGTAGCCGATATAAAGGTCAATGTTCTTGCCCTTGTAGAAATCGGCCGGGCTTTGCGCGAGCGCGCCCGAGCATGCCGCGAGCAGCGGCACGATCGCGATCGACCATCGCCGGAACACGTCGAACATTCCCGTTCCTCCCGCCGGAACAACATCGCCCGCCGTTTGCTTTGCCGCATTATCCCTGCCGCTTGATTGCTTTGACAAGGACGCGCGATAAGGGTGTTTCGAATTTCGCCGCAGGGAACAACGCGCAAGGAACGCTTGCAAGGAACGCTTGGATGACTGGGATTCTCGAAAACCCTCCCGGCGTCGGCCATAATCAGCCGACCTCCGAAGGCGCGGAAAAAGAAAATCAGCACTGGGAGCGCTGGGCCAAGAAACGCACGTTCGTTCGCGCGCTCGAAGGCACCTACAGCCATCTCTACAAGCAACTGATCGATCAGCCGCGGGTGTTCTCGTCGAAGGACGTGCCGTGGAAGGGCGGCCCCGGTCACTACGGCAAGAGCGTGATCTCGCCGCAGGCCGTCAACATCACGCAATCGATCGAGTCGCACATCGAAGCCTATGCGCCGGGCGCGAGCGGCCAGAAGCACGGCCATCTCAACAGCGCGGTGTTCTATGTGCTGAAGGGCCATGGCCATGACGTGCACGACGGCCGCCACATCCCCTGGAAGGCGGGCGACGTGATGCTGGTCGAGAACGCCTGCGTGCACCAGCACTTCAATGACTCGAAGGACGAAGAGGCGATCCTCCTGGTGTTCAAGGCCAAGCCGCTGTTCCTGTTCATGCACCTGCTGTTTCAGAAGATCGTCGAATGGCCGTCGAAGGTTCCGCCGAAAGGCGCCGAGAACTACAAGCCGCCGAGCGAGATTTGAGGGAGCCGCGCCATGACACTCTTCACCGATCGCGGGCCCGCGCTCTCCGGCAACAAGACCGCGACCTACCGCGCCGACGAGGCCAAGGCCTCGCAGGAGTTCCGCAAGGCCTATGAAAGCCGCACCAACGTGGTGAAGGCCGAGGACATGCCGTGGGAGCACTGCGCCGACGGCCTGATCAAGCATCTCGTGCATGAGAAGCTCGACACGCGCGAGATGTGCGTCGAGGCCTATATGCAGTTTCTCAAGCCCGGCGAGAAATCCGGTATTCATCGCCACATGTGGGAGGAGCTGATCTTCGTGGTCGAGGGGTCGGGCTACGACCTGCACTGGGACCTGAAGTGGGACTGCCTCGAGGCGTTCAAGTGGGAGTGGGCGCCGGAGCCCAAGGCCTATTCCTGGAAGCGCGGCGACTACATCTACATTCCGCCCTTCACCAACCATCAGCACATCGCCGGCGACCACGAGGACTGCCGGCTGATCGTGATGTCGAACCGCATCGTCAAGGAGATGGGCTTCGACTGGTTCGACCAGGTGGCGAATGCGCCGAGTTTTGATGCGCTGATGAAGAACGGCGGCGGCTCGCGCTGACCTCGTGTCCCGGGCGAGCGCAGCGAGACCCAAGACCCCGGTTGCGATCGAGCAGGAAGGCAGCGGGGTCCCGGATCGGCGCTCGCGCCTATGGCGCTCGCTTGTCCGGGACACGAGGGCGGCTATGCCGCCGCGTTCGTTTCCGGCCGCTTCGCCTTCGCCATCATCAGCACCGCTTCGATCATTGCCGCCGGGTTGGCAATTCCCTTGCCGGCGATGTCGTGACCAGTGCCGTGCGCCACGGAGGCGAACAGGATCGGCGTGCCGATGGTCAGCGCAGCGGCGGCGTTCTGCGCGAGCAGCTTGGTCGCGATGTGCCCCTGGTCGTGCAGCATGACCACGAAGGCGTCGAAGCCGCCCATATGGAACATGGTGTCGGCCCCGTAGGGGCCGCTGACCGACAATCCTTCCGCCGCAACGGCGTCCATCGCCGGTCGAATGATCTCGATCTCCTCGCGGCCGAACAGGCCGCCTTCGCCGGCGTGCGGATTGAGGCCGCTGACGGCGATCTTTGGCGCGGCAATGCCCATGCGCTTGAGCGCAACGTCGGCGGCGCGGATCGTTCGCGCGACATTCTCCTTCGTGATGAGCGTAATCGAATCGCGAACGCTGCGATGCAGGGTGCAGTGGGCGATCCGCTTGTCGCCGAAGCACAGCATCATGTAGACGCCGTTCTCATCGGTTCCGGTCTGCCGCGCGACGAACGACGGATGGCCGTCGAACGTGATGCCGGCCTGCGCGATCGAGGTTTCGTTCTGCGGCGCGGCCACCACGGCATCGACGTCGCGGTTCATCGCGGCCTTCACCGCAGCCGCGCAGAACGCAATCGAGGCGCGGCCTGCGACCGGTGAGGTGACGCCGAAACCGAGCGACGCGGTTTCCGGTTGCGGGCAGGGCAGGATATCGACGTCGGACTTGAGCCCGCAGGCCTTGGCGTGGCGTTGCAGCAGCGCGGGATCGCACACGATCACCGGATCGCAGGCCGCGCGCACGGCGGGATCGAGCGCGGCCTTCAGGCTGATCTCCGGGCCGATGCCGGCGGGGTCGCCGACGGGGATCGCGATTCTGATCCGGCCGCTCATCGCTATAGCCACGGCATCAGCGAGGCATGGATCACGTCCGGCACGCCTTCGCCGCCCACCGCCTTGATCGCCTTGTCCACCTCGTTCAGGCCGAAACGGTGCGTGGTGACGAGTTCGAGCGGAAAGCGCTTCGAGGCAATCTGCTCCAGCGCCAGCTCGCAGGCGCGGTAGCTGTGGCCGCGCGCGCTCTTCATGGTGATGAACTTCACCGTGAATTTCTCCAGCGGGAAGTTCGGGAACTCGCGTAATTCGCCCTGCGCGACGATGATGCCGGCCTTGCGCTTGAGCGCCTCGATGCCGAGCATGATCGGGATCGTGCCCGCACCTGCGGTGCAATCGAGCGCGACGTCGACGCCCTTGCCGCCGGTGATCTCCATGATGCGCGCGAGCGGGTCTTCCTTGCTCACGTCGATCACATGGTCGGCGCCGAGCTTCTTGGCGACCTCCATCCGCGCCTTGTCCTTGGCGGTGCCGGTGACGATGACCAGCGACGCACCGGCCTGCTTGCAGATCACCGTCTGCGACAGGCCCTGCTGGCCGGGCCCCTGGATGAGAACGGTGGAGTTGTAGCCGACCTGGCCATCGAACAGCGACCACTCGACGCCGTTCGCCATCGGCGTCACCAAGCCGGCGAGCTCCGGCGTCACGCCCTTGGGCACGTGATGAATGACCGCGTTCCAGGGCAGGTACATGTATTGCGCAAAGCCGCCCCACAGGTGCGGCGGCTTTTCGTCCGACGTGTAGCCGTAGCGGATCGCGTCCGGATTGGTGCGCCAGTTGGTGTTCTCGCAATGCCGGTACTGGCCGGCGTGGCACCACTCGCACTTGCCGCAGGAGACATAGTGCTCGACGAACACCAGGTCGCCTTCCTTGAAGCCCTTGCGCTGGGTGAACTCGCGGCCCGCTTTGGCGATGTATCCGATGTTCTCGTGGCCCATGATGGTGGGCTTGTTGTTCGGCGGGTGCTTGTAGAGCTTGACGTCGGTGCCGCAGATGCCGCCGACCTCCATCTTCATCAGCGCGGCGTCGGCCGGGACATCCGGCATCGGATATTCGCGGATCTCGGTCTTGCCCGGGGCGGTTCTGACGGCCGCCAGCACTTTTTCTGCCACTGCATTTCTCCGATAATGACCGCCTGTCGTAACGAGCCATTCTAAAGCGCGCAATGCTGGCCTTCAGCAAGAAAAGCCCGGAACACTTGGCAGCGCTGGATCGCGTGCGGGAGTGGGTGCGCGAGCGCTTCGCGCTGGGTGAAACCGCGATCCTGGTGGCCGAGGTGGCCTGCGCCGTGCCGGGCTGTCCGCCGGTCGAGACCGTGATCGCGTTCTGGTCTTTGGGCCGGCGGCACCATTTCAAGGTGTTCAAGCCGGTGGCCGACGTGACCGCTGAGGATTTGCCGCCGCGCTGGTACATGGGCGCGCTGGCGGTGCCGGACGAATACCAATGTGAATGCTGCTGATGTGTTGCCGCCATTGAACGAGGTGCGACATGCGAAAGCTGAGCCTGGCATTTGCGGCGCTGGCATTTTCCGCTGTGTCGGCGATCACCGGCGCGTCCGCGCAGCCCTATCCGACACGCCCGATCAGCGTCGTGGTGCCGTTTCCGCCGGGCGGCCAGGTGGACACGGTCTCGCGCCTGCTGCTGGACGGGATGCGGGCGTCGCTCGGGCAGCCGCTCGTGGTCGAGAATGCGGGCGGTGCGTCCGGCACCATCGGCACGGGACGGGCGGTGCGCGCGACGCCCGACGGCTACACCGTCGTCATGGGCAACTGGACCAGCCATGTCGGCGGCCCGGCGATGTATTCGATCAACTACGACATCCTGAACGATCTCGAACCGGTGGCGATGCTGCTGATCGCGCCGACCGTGATCGTCGGGCGGCAGACGTTGCCGCCGAACACGCTGCCGGAGTTGGTCGCCTGGCTCAAAGCCAACGGCGACAAGGCGACCGCCGCCACGGTCGGCGCCGGCAGTCCGGGCCATGTCAGCGGCATCCACTTCCAGAACGTGACCGGCACGCGCTTCCAGTTCGTGCCCTATCGGGGCGGCGGTCCGGCCAACCAGGATCTGGTGGGCGGGCAGGTCGACCTGCGGATCGGCGCGGAGGCGTCGCAGATGCTGTCCCACATTCGCGCCGGCCGGACCAAGGGTTATGCCGTGCTGTCCCGGCAGCGCTGGCCTGCCTTGCCCGATCTGCCGACCGCGGACGAGGCCGGCGTGTCGGGCATCCATATCTCGGTGTGGACCGGGCTTTGGGCGCCGAAAGGCACGCCGAAGGACATCGTCGCCAAGCTCAACGCCGCGGTGGTGCAGACCCTGGCCGATCCGGCCGCACGCCAGCGCATCGTCGACGTCGGATTCGAGATTCCGCCGCACGATCAACTGACGCCGGAAGCCCTCGCCGCGTTCCACAAGGGCGAGACGGAGAAGTGGTGGCCGATCATCAAGGCGGCGAACATCAAAGCTGAATAACGTCAAGTCACAGCCCGGCGAGCGCGCGCCGGTGCCAGGCGAGATCGAAATATTTCTCGGCCGGTGACGCATTGCCGCCTTCGAATGCTGTCCGCAGCCTAAGCACGGTTTTCAGACCTTCGAGATCGAAGGCGGCGTCGCGCGCGAGTCCGTTCACGGGGTCGGCAGCGATCGCGTAGGTTTCCGCCGCCATGTCGGCCGCGAGCTTCAGCCGGTCCGCATAGAGACCGATGACGGGGCTTTTATTCGCCGGATCGAGCGACCAGCGCAGGCCTTCGATGGCGGCAGCGAGATAAGCGGTCAAAGTGCTGGCGTGTTCCGCAGCCCACGCGCGCAGCACATACGGCACGGTGCCGAGATACGGGCCGATCTGCCCGGCGACCGGACCCAAATCCCTCAGTCCTGCGCGCTTGGCGTGAAGCGCGAACGGCGGATTGAGGATCGTCGCGGCCATCGCCTTGTCGCTTCGCATCGCCTCGAAGCGGCGGAACGGCGCGCCGGCCTCGTGAATCGAATAGTCGCCGCGCCGAAGTCCATGCCGCCGGAGGATTTCGTACAGCACGAACGACCAGCCGGTGTTGGCAACGTCGGCGACCAGCGTCCTGCCGCGCAGGTCGGCGATGGCCGCGATCTCCGGCTGCGCGAACAGATGGTTGAAGCCGTTGTCGCCGCCCGCGACGATGATCGCGTCGGTGCCGGCCTCGACCAGCGCCACGCACTGGTCTGCCGCGCCGTGGACGATCGGGTAGCGGCCTTCGGCAAGGCCCTTGCGCTGCTCTTCGGAATTCGGCGCGGGCCTGAGCTCGATGTCGAGCCCGCGCCCGGCGAAGAAGCCCTGCGCCTGCGCCGCGAACAGCGGCAGCGTCTGGGTGCCGGGAAACACCATGACGGTGAGCTGTGTTCGGGGCATTGCGGCCGACCCAACGTCGATCAACGGGCGCTCGGCGGCAGCGTCGACAGCCTTCGGAACCGAACCATGCCGCCCTCCGGTGCCCGCCGGGAATCGTAACCGGCCTGATGGATGGCCTGCGCCTGATCGCGCGGGTGCTCGGGCGTGTCGTCGTCCCACCATTCGGCGCGCTGCGCCGCGCGCGGCAAGGCGAAGCCGATGATCTCCTCGATCTCCTCGAACGTCAGCACGAAGTCGGCCCGCGTCTCCTTCATCAGGTAGTCGTAGAGCGGCTCGTACTTGTTCTCGTAGGTGCTGTAGTCCTGCTTCGCCATTTCTGCTTCGCGAGTTGCGCTCAACCCTTGATCTGCCGGCCGGCGCGGACGTCCTCGATCAGCGCCTTGAACGCGCCGAGCGCGGCGGCCGCCGTGTTCACATAGGTCTCGGTCTTGGATTCGAGCCACTTGTCGGCATAGCCGATCGCGGTGTGCGCGAGCCGCACCCGGCCGTCGAGCCACGGCCCGCCGCCGAAGCCGCCGATCACCGGAATCTTCACGGCTTTGGCTACGGCCGCGCCCGCGACCGGCCCGGAGTTGGTGAAGTCGAGCATGCAGGAGCCGGCCTGCTCGAGCATCTTCGCTTCCGCCACCAGCCGGTCCGCGGCTTCGGCGGCGGCCTGCGCCTGCGGCGAGTTCTGCGCGCTGTAGGGGATGCCGAACTTCTGCGCGGTCTGCGGCGTCAGCCCGAACTGCGCGAACACCGGAACGCCCGCGTCGATCAGCGCCCGCACCGCCTCGGGAAAATCCGCGGCGGCGTCGACCTTGATCATGTCGGCACCGCCCTGCTCCATCAGACGGTGCGCCGCCTCGATCGCCGCCTTCGGGTTTTGCTGCACCGGGCCGTACGGCAGATCGCAACTCACCAGCGCCCGCTTGGTGCCGCGGCGCACCGCTTTGCAGACGATCAGCATCTCGTCCATCGTCACTTCAAGGGGCGTCTCGTGGCCCCAGAGGTTGACGCCGACCGAGTCGCCGACCGAGATGAGATCGACGCCGGCGAGATCGGCGATCCTCGCCATCGGCGTGTCCCAGGCGACGACGCCGGCGATTTTCTTCCCGTCGCGTTTCATCTGCTGAAGCGCGGCGATGGTGACTTTCTCGGACATTCGTTACGCTTTCGCTTTGAGCATGGCGTTGAACGGCTGCGCCGGGTCGGCAAGCGCCGCCGGATCGACCGGGATCTTGCGCTCGATCAGCCGGCGGATCGCGGCCAAGTCGCGCTGCACGTTGATGCCCAGCGCCGCGCTGATCGCGCCGTCCTTGACCTCGAGCATCAGCGCATTCTTCTCCGGCAGGGGCCGGCGAACGCGGTGCGCCGCAGGATCGAACCAGCCGACACCCTGGATATAGAGATCGTATTGCTCCGACCAGTAGGACGGCACGGTGTTGTAGCTGTCGCTCGCGCCCGCCGCATTGCGGCCCGCGGCCGCGCCGTGGTCCTGGGCGTGCCGCCAGTTCTCCAGCCGGGCCAATCCCTGCGGCCCGGGAAAGCGCGTGCAGTCGCCGGCGGCGAAGATGTCCGGATCGGAGGTGCGGCACTGCGCGTCGACGACGATGCCGTCCTCGACGTCGAGGCCCGCGGCCGCCGCAAGCGTGTCGTCCGGCTTCACGCCGGTGCCGACCACGACCACGTCAGCAACGAACAGGTCGCCCTCGCTGGTTTCGAGCGCAATGCTGCCGTTGAGCTGCGGCGTCGCCTGCACCACCGACGTCGACAGCTCGAATTCGACGCCGCGATGCTGATGCTCGGCAAGGATTAGCGCGCCGGTGTCCTCGTCGCAGGCGCGCGCCATGACACGCGGCGCGAACTCGATCACCCTCACCTCGATGCCGAGCTCGGCGGCCGACGCGGCCACTTCGAGCCCGATCAACCCCGCGCCGACCACGACCAGATGCTTGCACAGGCCGAGTTCGGTCTTGAGTGCGCGCGCATGGGCCTCGGTGCGAAGGTAATGCACACGCGGCACGCCGGGCGGCAGCAAGGGCAGCTCCCGCATCAGCGAGCCGGTGGCGATCACGAGCGAATCGTAGGTGAGGGGACCGCCGGTGGTGACGACCTGATGCGCCGCGCGGTCGATCGCCGTGCAGCGCGTGCCGGCCTTCACGGCGATGCCGTGCTTGGCGAGCCCGCCGGGGCCGGCGATCGGTGCGTCCTCCGGCCTGGCTTTGCCGATCAGCACGGCCTTCGACAGCGGCGGCTTTTCGTAGGGTTCGCAGGTCTCGTCGGTGACGAGGGTCACTTGGGCCGCGGAATCGCGCTTTTTCGCCTCCAGCGCCGCAAACACTGCGGCAGGGCCGCCGCCGATCACCACGATATTGCGTGCCATGCCCGCCGCCAAACCTTCCGTCCCAAGCCCTCGTCGAGGCTCTTTTCTAGCGCGGGCCGCTTTTCACCGCGCCTGGGAATGCTCTACAGTCCAGCGGAACGTCGGTCCATAGAGCGGAACATATCGTGCCGACCCCTCGCATGTCACCCCGCAACCCCGACGGCAGCCGGCTGTCGTCGGTCGCCACCTCGATCCGGCTGTTGAAGGCCTTTTCCGAAGAGCAGGTGGAGATCGGTATCAGCGATCTCGCCAAGCGCCTCGGCGTCGCCAAGAGCACAGTGCACCGCCTCGCCGTGACGCTCGTCGCCGACGGCATGCTCGAGCAGAACCCGGATACCGGCAAATACCGCCTCGGGCTGTCGCTGTTCCGATTGGGCTCGCTGGTGCGCCGGCGGATGAACGTGTCCAACGAGGCGCGGCCGCTGCTGCGGGAGCTGCGCGAGAAGGTCAACGAGACGGTGCATCTCGCCGTCCTCGACGGCACCGAGATCATGTACGTGTTCAACCTGGAGAGCACCCAGTCGATCCGCATGCGCTCCGACGTCGGCGTGCGAAAGCCCGCCCACTGCACGGCGGAGGGGCAGGTGATCCTCGCCTATCAGCCGCCGGAGGTGGTCGAGCAGGTGGTGCGCGACGGGCTTGCCGCCCGCACGCCGCAGACCATCACCGATCCGCTGGCGCTGAAGAAGGTGCTCGAGGGCGTCCGCGCCCGCGGCTGCGCCATCGAGGACGAGGAGAGCGAGCTCGGCATGCGCTGCATCGCCGCGCCGCTGCGCAACGACGCGGGCGAGGTGGTGGCGGCGATCGGGCTCGCCGGCCCGGTCAGCCGGCTGTCAAGGAAGGCGCTGACGACGTTCGTGCCGCACGTTGTCGAGACGGCGGCGGCGATCTCGGCCCGGCTCGGTCATCGCACGCGGATCGCGGGATAGCGTGATCTCGGGATTGCACGGGCGCATCCGCGCGCGCTGGGAGGCAATGGACCGCAACGCGCGCGGCGCGGCGCTGGTGTCGCTCGGTTCCTTCACGCTGGTCGTGATGGCGATGCTGGTCAAGCAGGTCGGCTCGCGCATTCCCACCATCGAGATCCTGTTCTTCCGTTAGATCGTCGGCTTCCTCTTCGTCCTGCCGATGTTCATGCACAATCCGCTGGAGCCGCTGCGCACCAAGCGGCTCGGCATGCACGCCGTGCGCGGCATCATCGGCACGCTCGGCAACATCTGCTTCTTCTGGACCATCACCCACATGCTGCTGGCGGACGCGATGGCGCTGCAGTTCTCGCGGCCGCTGTTCATGATCCCGCTGGCGATGGCGTTCCTCGGCGAGCTTGCGGGCTTCCGCCGCACCGCGATCACGCTGGTCGGTTTCGCCGGCATCGCGCTTTATGCAAAGCCGTTCACCGAAGGTTTCGATCCCGGCGCGTTCGTCGGCGCCGCCGGTGCCCTGTTCGGCGCGCTGGTCGTGATCTGCATCAAGCGGCTTGCGACCACCGAGCCGACCCGCACCATCATGTTCTATTACGCGATCAGCAACGCGGTGTTCTCGCTGATCCCGACCGTCTGGTTCTGGGTCACGCCCACCGGGCCTGAGCTCGCCATGCTGGTGCTGATCGGCTTTCTCGGCATTGCCGGGCAGGGTCTGATCACCCATGGCTGGACGCTCGGCGACGTGACGGCGCTGGTCCCGCTCGACTACTCTCGCATCGTCTATTCCGCGCTGCTCGGGTATCTGGTGTTCGGCGAGCTGCCGGGGCTCTGGAGCGTCGCCGGCATGGCGATCATCGTCGCAAGCTCACTCTACCTCGTGCTCACCGAGCGCAAGCGCTGAAGCGATCTGGCTCAGCGTGCGAGGGCGTGCGTCATCACCAGCAGGTAGCTGCCGTGCAGCACATAGTAGCCGGCGATGGTGACGATGATGCCGTTGGCCCATTTGCGGTATTGCTGATCGTTCATGGCTTCGAGCACACGCTTGGCCAGCGTGGTGCCGACCATGGAACTGAGGATCGCCAGCACCGCGACGACCGGGTCGAGCGAGCCCACCTGGTCGATCAGCGCACCGAAGTAGATCAGCTTCGCGGCATGGCCGAAGATCTGGCACATCGCCTTGGTGGCCACGATCTCGCGGCGGTCGAGCTTGCCGCCGAGGAAGAACGTGTCGACCAGTGGGCCCGAAACACCTGTCAGCAGGATCAGCGTCATGCACATCGTACCGTAGAGCGCGCCCTGCATCGGGCTTTCGGGATTGGGGCTGTAGCTCTTCGGCAGCAGACGCACCAAGAACGGCGTCACGCCGAGAAGGAGCAATGCGACCGGCAGGCTCGGCACGTAGCGCGTGAACGACCACGCGACGAGCGCAAGCGTGCAGCCCATCACAAAGGCGCCGACCGCGCTCCAGCGGACGTGCTTCCACCACAGCAGGCCGCGCCAGCCGTTCGACGCCATCTGCGTGACGCCGTGCAGCATCATCGCTTCGGGCACCGGCATCAGGACCAGCAGGATGCCGACGAGGATCATTCCGCCGGCCATGCCGAAGATGCCGGAGAGGAACGACGTGCCGACCATGGCAAGGCAAAGGATCGAAATAAGCAGCGGGGTCATGGCAATCTCCCGCCGTCTCAATGATCCGGCGCGTGGCGCGGAACAAACTGAGTTATCGAGGTCTCAGCATCAGTTTTCCTGATCCTGGATAGGCTGGCTCGTGGATATCGAGCCTGATTTGTGGTATTTCGTCACCGATCCCTTAAATCAGACCAAGCTTTTCTGACGTAGCCAT
This sequence comes from Xanthobacteraceae bacterium, assembly GCA_019746135.1. Lineage (GTDB taxonomy): Bacteria > Pseudomonadota > Alphaproteobacteria > Rhizobiales > Xanthobacteraceae > Z2-YC6860. The sequence continues at coordinate 52,635 of JAIESI010000069.1, read as the reverse complement.
GCGTAAGCTTCCTTTCCTGAACGGCGTCCGCGCGTTCGAGGCGGCGGCGCGCGCCGAAAGTTTCGCCAAGGCTGCGGGCGAACTGCACGTCACGCCGGCCGCGGTCAGCCGGATGGTGCAGCTTCTGGAGCAGCGGCTCGGCGTGCCGCTGTTCGAGCGCAAGGCCAACCGGTTGGGTCTGACGGCCGCGGGCCGCGCCTATCAGGCCGGGCTCTCGCCGATCTTCGACCAGCTCGCCAATCTCACGGCCCAGGTCACCGCGATGGCGGGCTCGCGTGTGCTGACCGTCGGCGTCGGGCCGACGTTCGCCACGCGCTGGCTCATTCCGCGGCTCGCCGATTTCCAGAAGCAGGCGCCGGACGTGGAGGTGCGGTTCGCCACCGGCGGCGCGACGGTGCCCTACAACGACGACTGGACCTGCGGCATCCGGCTCGGCTCAGGCGACTGGCCCGGCTTTGCCTCGGAGAAACTGTTTGCCGCGGATTTCACCCCGGTCTGCACGCCCGCGCTGGCGAAGCGGTTGAAGACGCCGGACGATCTTCGCAACGCGACGCTGCTGCGCGTCGCGCACGCGGCGGACGAATGGCCGCAATGGTTCAAGGCGGCGGGCTTGTCGAAGGTGCGGGCCAAGGGCCCGGAGTTCGAATACTACGGCCAGGCGCTGCAGGCGGCGGCCGACGGCGTCGGTGTCGCGATCGGCGTCAGCCCCTATGTCGACGATGACCTCGAGGCGCGGCGGCTCGTCGCGCCCTTCGCCCTGTCGGTGTCCAAGGGCGAGCACTGGTATCTGGTCTGGCGCGAGGGCCGCCAGGACGAGGCGGCGTTCCGTGCATTCCGGGCCTGGATCGGTCAGGCCGCCGGTATTTCGGCACGGCAATAGCCTTGCTGCCTTAGCCAAACAGGATCATCCTGACCGTTGCAGCCGGTGAGCCAGGCCTCCGGGGATGCGGCCCGCCACCGGCGCTTTGTCGCGACCAGAACGCCGGTCAGAGCTTCGGCGCGACCTCAGGGAGGACAACATGACGTCAGTGCGCGCCTTGCGCGGCGCTGTGGCGAGCGCCGTTCTCATGATCTTCAGCCAAGCGGTGGCAGTGGACGCGGTGGCGGACACCTGGCCGAGCCGGCCGATCAGCGCCATTAGCGCGGTTTCGGCTGGCAACGCCGGCGACACCATCGCCCGCATCGTGCTCGACCAGGTGTCGAAGCAGATCGGCCAGAGCTTCGTATTGGAAAACCGGCCGGGCGGCGGCGGGACCATCGGCACCGCCTCCGTGGCGAAGGCCGAGCCCGACGGCTACACCGTGCTGCTGCTGACGTCGTCGCAGAGCTCCTACGTCGTGCTGCACAAGACGTTGTCCTACGATCCGTTCCGCGATTTTGCGCCGGCGGCGCTGTTCGGCGTGCAGCCGAGCGTGCTGGTCGCCGCGCCGTCAAAGGGCTGGAAGTCCGTTGCCGATCTTGTTGCGGCGGCCAAGGCGAAGCCCGGTGCGCTGAACTTCGCGTCCGCCGGCCTCGGTTCGGCCTCGCACTGGGCGGCGGAGCGGTTGCGCCTTGCGACCGGCATCAACGTCCAGCACATCCCGTTCCGCGGACCGGTCGAGGCGTTCACCGAGGTGATGACCGGGCGCGTCGACTTCTACTACCTGCCGATCACGCCGGCGCTGCCCAACATTCGCGAGGGCAAAATCGTCGCCCTTGCCGTCAGCACGCCGCAGCGCGCGCCCGCGCTGCCGGACGTGCAGACGGTCGCCGAGGCGGGCTACCCCGATGCCGAATATCTGTTCTGGGGCGGGCTGGCGTTTCCGGCGAAAACCCCGCGCGCCATCGTCGAGCGGCTGCACGCCGAAACCAACAAGGCGCTTGCGGTGCCGGCGGTGCGGGAGCGCCTCACGCAGCTTGGCGTGCTGCCGAAGCCGATGGGCGTCGACGAGTTCACCACGTTCTTCCACAACGAGATCACGTCGACGGTGAAGCTCGCCAAGGACATCAATCTCGTTCCGACGAATTGAAGTCCAGCTCTCCGCTGTCACTCCGGGGCGCCGCCATAAGCGCGTTCACGCGCTGGCGGGCGCGCCCCGGAATGACCGCGCCAACCTTCCGCAACTGTTGATCTGAAACTACCGCGCCGCGGCGCCGGTCGGCTTGCCGCGCGGCGAATCCTTGTCCGACATGCACTTGGCGATGAAGCTCTTGCGCTTCGCGCCGGTCAGCTTCTGGCTGTCGGCGCCGAAGTTGCAGGTTTCCTGCTTCTGCTCCCGCGAGACGGTCTGAGCGTTCGCACTGCCAAGCATGGCAACGGCGAGACTCGCTGCAATCAGAAAACGCTTCGCCATGAATGTCTCCGTCAGGCTCTGAGCGCCGTCAGCATGTCGGCGATGTACTCCTCGGCGCTGGCGATCACCAGCATCAGCGCCCAGGGTCGCAAATGAGAAAGCGTCTTCGACAACGCCTCGTCGGAAGCGCTGCCGCCGAGCACCAGCGCGGTGGTCGTCACCCGCTTGACGCTGCAGGCCTCGCCGATGATCGAGGCGGCCTGCGCGCTTTCGCCGGCCGCGGCCACCATCACCACCAGATCGGCGCTGTTGACCTCGTCGATCAGGTCCTTGGTGCGGCCTGCAAGGTCGCTGAGCCAGCCGGCGAAACTCTCGCCCTGCTTCGGCGCGCTGCCGAACGCCGACGCGGTGAAGAAGGTCGCCCGATTCCACTGCCGTTGCGCCAGCTCCTTGACCACGCGTTCGCTCGGCCGGTCGAGCGCGATCACCTTGACCGCGCGCGGCTTCGAGTTCGGCGCATCGATCCGGAAGCGCGCCTCGGCGGCGCTCGACATGCGGGCGGATTCGGACTGCATGTCAGACCGTCACGTGCTCTTTGCCGGTCTGCACCCGCAGCGCTTCCTTGGCGGCATCCTTGAAGTGCTTGTCCGGCGGCAGAACAACGGCCGCCGAGCGCACATGCTGATGCTCGAGGCTGACGCCGGGCGGCGTCTCGCCCTTTTCCATCACCTTCAGCGCGCGCAGCAGGCGGTGCCGCGCCATGATGATGCCGTTGTCGGTGGAGACGAGATTCTCCTTGGTGCGGTCGATGATCGGTCCCATGCTCTCCTGCAGCGAGGCATCCTGCATGGCGATGCCGAACACGCCGCTGAAGGTGCGGCCTTCCTTCTGCGCCTTGCGGTCGATCAGGTAGTCGTTGGTCTTGTTGGCGGCCGGGATGTAGGTGCCCGGCACATAGGCGACGTGGATGCCCTGGCCGGCCTCCATCGCCTTGCGCTCCTTGTCGGTGAGCGGGCGCGTGACCTTGTAGTCGAAGCTCCAGGCCCAGCAGTTCTGGTCGTCGATCGGCACCCAGAAGTGGCCGTGCACCGGATGATCGGCGCGCGGCGGGATCATCGTGAACGCCGGCATTACCCACTGGGTGACGCGCCAGTAGTACTTGCCCTCCTCGGCGTTCCTTCGCGCGCCGATGTAGAGGCCGCCGGGGCTCTCGACCACTTCGAACACCGGCTTCATGTCGCCCATGTTGTACTGGTTGCCCTTCGAGCCCTTGAACAGCGGGTCGCTGTTGAGCTCGCCCGAATGCAGGAACGAGACGTGGCTCGAGTCGATGCCGCCTTCCATCGCCTGCAGCCAGTTGCACTCCTGCAGCCGCTTCGACATGAAGCTGTGCGAGGCCGGCACCATGGCGAATTCCCACTCCGGCAGCGGTGGCTGCTTCTCGGGCGGGCCCATGTAGGTCCACAGCACGCCGCCGCGCTCGATCAGCGGATAGGACTTCAGCTTGATCTTCTGGCAGTAGCCGCTCTCGGTGGGCTCCGACGGCACCTCGACGCACTGGCCGGTGTGGTCGTACTTCCAGCCGTGGTAGGGGCAGCGCAGCCCGCCGTGCTCGTTTCGTCCGAACCACAGCGAGACGCCGCGATGGGCGCAGAACTCGTCGGTCAGCGCGAGCTTGCCGTTGGAGTCGCGCCAGGCGAGCAGGCGCTCGGAGAGAAGCTTGACGCGCACCGGCGGGCAGCCGGGCTCGGGCAGTTCCTCCGACAGCAGCGCCGGCTGCCAGGTCGCGCGGAACATCTGCCCCATCGGCGTGCCGGGGCCGGTCTGGGTGAGAAGGTCGTTCTGTTCTTTGCGGAGCATCGCTCACTCCTGATTGGCTCGCGCCTGAAAGTCTTGCGCTCTATAGCGCCGCCGGGTCGGATTGCTCAAGCCGGCAATAGCCCAAGTGAAGGCTCAAGTGAAAGCTCAAGTGGTTCAGGCCACTAGCATTGACCGAGGTTTGGCGCCCGTGATCTATGATCCAGGTCAAATCTAGCCCTATCCTCAACGTGAGAGAACCCACTGCCGTGACTGCCAGAGTTGAACTTTGCAAGGCCGACGAGGTTGCCGCGGGCACCGCGCTGCGCGTCGAAGCCGCCGGCCTGACTGTTGCCGTTTTCAATGTCGAGGGGACGTTCTACGTGACCGACGACGCCTGCACCCACGGGCCCGGCTCGTTGTCGGAGGGCTACATCGACGGCGACGTGGTCGAGTGCAACTTCCACAACGGCCAGTTCGACATCAAGACCGGCGAGGTGGTGTCGCCACCCTGCATGATCCCGGTGAAGACCTACCCTGCAACCGTCGAGGGCGGGACCGTGTTCATCGACGTCGATTGACGCTTTCCGCGGATAAGCAAAATTCGCTAGACTTGCTTACCGGGTTTCGCCGTTCTCCCATAAGGAACGTGATGTGAGGAACATGATGCGCCGCATTGCCAGCACCGCTTCGCTCGCCCTTCTTGCCACTGCGTTCAGCACGGCGGCCTTCGCCCATCCCGGCGACCATTCGCATATCGGCTTTGCCGCGGGCTTCGCGCATCCGCTCTCCGGCCTCGACCACCTGCTGGCGATGGTGGCGGTCGGCCTCTGGGCCTCGCAGCTCGGCGGCCGGGCGCTGTGGCTCCTGCCGCTGGCCTTTCCGGCGGTGATGGCCGCGGGCGCGGCGATCGGCTTCTCCGGCGTGACGCTGCCGTGGGTCGAGATCGGCATCACGGCGTCGGTGCTGGTGCTCGGCGCGGCGATCGCGCTGACCTGGCGTCCGTCGCTTGCGGTGAGCCTGCCGCTGATCGGTCTGTTCGCGCTGCTGCATGGCTACGCGCACGGCGTCGAGCTGCCGGCGCAGGCCTCGGCGCTCGGCTATGGCGCGGGCTTCGTTGCCGCGACGCTCGCGCTCCATCTCGTGGGCCTCGCCATCGGCCTTGCGGCCAACCGCCTGCCGGTTCGTTTTGCCGCACGCACCGCGGGTGGCGCCATCGCCGCGGTCGGAGCCGTTCTGCTCGTGACGGTCTGACGAAAGCTCAAGCCGGCGTCGCGATCGCGAGCACCCGCTGGGCCGCCTGCTGCGGCGGCCGCTCGCCCTGTCCGATCGTGATGGCGTTGTGATGGAAGCCCGCCAGCATCGATGAGCTGCTTGCGGAAACGATGATCGCCTCGGACAGCAGCTCGGCGAGCAGATCGTAGAACTCTTTCGCGCGGCCGATGTCGGAGGTGACGTCTGCATCGTCGATCAGCAGCACGTCGGGACGAAGCAGAAGCGCGCGGGTGAGGCCGATGCGGCGCTGCTCGCCGGCGGACAGCGCCGTGGTCCAGTCGGCCTCTTCGTCGAGCCGGTCGATGAGATGCATGAGCCCCGCCGCGCGCATCGCGCCTCTCATCTCCGCGTCGGACACCTCCGCGGCGAGCGCCGGCGCCGCGAGCGCCTGACGCAGCGAGCCCAGAGGAAAATACGGCCGCGCCGACAGCGTGAGCACGCGGGTGCCGGTCGGCATCCGGATCAGGCCTTCGCCGAACGGCCAGATGCCGGCGAGTGCGCGGAACAGCGTGGTCTTGCCCGATCCCGACGCGCCGTTGATCAGCAGCCGGTCGCCGGCGCGGAGCGCGAGGTCCGGAACGCCGGTGATGCGGTCGCCGCCCTCGCTGCGCAGGACCAGTCCCTCCAGCGCGAGATCCTGGCGCGGCTCGTGAATGACCTCGATCGCGCCGTGCGCGGGCGCGGTGGTGTCGACGCGCGCCAGCGCCATCTCGAGCTGCCAGAGGCGGTCGAGCGCGGCTTTCCATTCGGCGATGCGGCTGTAGTAGTTGATGAAGTAGGCGCAGGACGTCTCGACCTTCTGGAACGCCGCCGCCGCCTGCACCAGCACGCCGAGCGGAATCGCGCCGACCAGATAGGCCGGCGTCACCACCAATGTCGGAAAGATCATCGACACCTGGGCATAGCCGTAGGTGAAGCCGGTGAGCCGCGTCTGCACCGCGGCGAGCATCCGCCAGTTGGTGATGAGCGCGCCGAACCTCCGGCCGATCTCGGTCCGTTCGACCGCCTCGGCCTTGAGCAGCGCGACCTGCTCGGAGTGGTCGGTGACGCGTGCGGTGGCGAAGCGGATGTCCGCTTCGCGGCGCTGCTGCTGGAAATTCAGGTGAATGAGGCGGCGGCCGACGAAATGCGCGATCGTCGTCGCGATGCAGGCGTAGCAGATCGCGACGACGATCAGGTAGCCCGGGAATGAAAAGTCGTGACCGAACAGGGGCAGCGGCGTGATCGCCGAGAGCCCGGCGAGGATGATGGCGAACGAGATCAGCGTCACCAGAACGCCCACCAGTGCGCTGCCGACCTCGTAAGTCTTCTGGATGAAGATGTAGATGTCGTTGGCGATCCGCAGATGGATGTTGTCTATCTCGGGGCCGATGAAGCGGATCCGATAGTGCCGGCCGTTGACCATCCAGTTGCCGGCGAAGCGCTCCGTCATCCAGCGCCGCCAGCGCATCTGGAAGTGCTGGCCGACCCACCACATGCCGGCGCCCGCGGCCGTGTTCGCGAGCACGATCAGCAGGAACACCAGAAGCTCGATCTGAACCTTGTCCCAGTTGCGCGCCTCGAGCGCGTTGAAGAAGCGGCCGTTCCACTGGTTGGTGAGGACCGCGACATAGACCAGCGCGAACTCGGCCGCGATCACGCCGGCGAGCAGCGCCCGGCCGCGCCAGCGGTCCTCCGACGAACGGAAGTAGGGCAACGCCAGCGCGAGAAACGCGCGCAGCGTGAGCATGAAACGCGGCATCCCCCGACGCCTCCCCAAACCTTATGACCCCAAGCCTTATGACGGCTTTGTCACAGTAGACCACGGCCGGGAGAGGCCTGCCCCGGACAAGAGGCCGCAGGGGCTGACGAGCGGGAACCTGCGGCTGGCCCGAAATGGGCCACGCATGCGGCTAACGCGGCCGGTCCGGCGCTGCGGCGGGGAAGATCAGCGATTTGATGACGACCGGCACCGCGCCGGAGCTGTCCAGCATCGTGCCGATGTCGATGTAGTCGAATTCCTTGAGCTCGAGGCCGTCGATCGACACCACCGGGTTTGCGAGCTTCATTTCCTCGTGCAGGTGGATGCCGAGCAGGCCGCCGACATCGCCGTCGCCGGCCAGCACCAGCGGATGGCCGTTCTTCAACACGCTCGCGAGCCCGTCGGCGACGCCTTTGCAGAACGCGTCGAGCCGCTGGAACGTGGCGGAACCCTGCCAGGGCACGAACACGGCGACCGGCTGCTCACCGCCCGCGAGGTCGAGCCGCTTGAGCATCGCCTGCGTTTCGCGCGCAACGGCCGCGGGGTCGATGGTCTCGCCGGACAGTGGCAGCGAAGGCGCGATCACCGGCACGTTGCGGAGCGGCAACGCGTCGAGCGGCGAGACGAAAATCGTACTGCCGCTCAATTGAATGGTGTATTGCGAAGCGCCGACCACGGTGGCGCGGATGCCTTCGATGGAAGGCTCCAGATTCGGACAGAACGCATCGACGCGCTTGCGGATTTCGTCTGCAAGGATCGGCCCGAGATCGCCGAACTTCTGGGTTTCGTTGCCGGTGATGAATTCCGACACGCCGCCGGAAAACTGGATTCGTCCGACATTGTGCTTCTGCGAAAGCGGTTCCGTCCGCAACAGCGAGACGCCTTGCGCGGTCGGCACGCCGCCGCGCATGGTCTCGAACAGCTTGTCCGCCATCGCGCTGCACACGGTCCGCGCCTGGTCCAGCGTGAGCTTGTCGCCCGGCGCGATGCGGAGGCCCACGTCCAGGGCATGCCGTCGCCCGGCCTCCTCGATCCGCAGGATCGTGCCGTCGCCCGCGAGACACAGGAGGCGGGCGCCGATGTCGACCGCGGCGACGTCGATCACCTTGCCCTCGGCGCACACCGCGATCTTCGACGTGCCGCCGCCCACGTCGACGTTCATCACCACGCATTCGTCGCGGATCGAGCGCGCCACTGCGCCCGAGCCGTAGGCCGCCATCACCGTCTCGAGATTGTCGCCGGCCGACACCGCGACGAGCTTGCCGGCTTCCTTGGCGAACAGCTCGCCGATGGCGCGCGCGTTCTTCCGCTGCACCGCGACGCCGGTGAGGATCAGCGCGCCGGTGTCGATCTCGCCCGGCTCCACCTTGGCGTCGGCATATTCCTTGGCGATGAACGCGCCGAGCGCGTCGGCGTCGATGGTGTTCTCGGCCGAGTAGGGCGTGAGCAGGATGTCGGAGGCGTAGAACGTCTCGCGCTCGGTGACGACATAGCGGCTGTCGAGCCGCTCCAGCACGATACGCGAGAACACCAGATGCGAGGTCGACGAGCCGATGTCGACGCCGACCGAGAGCACGACGACCTGGTCGTCGTCCTCCAGCGAGCGGCCGGTGGAGGAGAAGAAGATGCGGCCGCCAGTTTCGTCCTGCTCGATGGGCATTCGACTGACTTCCTGAGGCACGCCATGGACATGGACCCCATAACCCATCACTGCGCGGGCGCGGTCAAGGTTCAATTCCGGTCGTCGGAACACCGAACGGCCGATACGCGAACCGCTTGTTGCGCGAGACCGGCCCACGCATCGCGCCGCGACAGGTGTCAGGATATTGCTGACACCTGACCCACGATGCCGTGATATCGGGCGCTTACGCCTTCAGCTTCAGCAGCGCGTCCGCATTGCCGTGGCAAAGCTTCGCCATGTCGGCCGGCGCAAGCGCCACCTCATTGAGGAAGTCGCGGCCTCGCGCATCGGGCGCGAACGGGTAGTCGACCGAGAACATGATGCGGTCGATGCCGAACGTCTGCAGCGCCGCCACGAACGGCGGCTGGCTGAAGATGCCGCTGGTGGTGATCCAGACCTGCTCGACGATGGTCTGGCTGGGCGGCCGCTTCAGGTGCCCGATGTCGGCCGCGGCCACTTCGTCGAGACGGGCGAGCATCACCGGCAGCATCTCGCCCATGTGGCCGATGACCATCTTGAGCTTCGGGTGCTTGTCGAAGGTGCCGGCGAACACCATGCGCAGGATGTGGATCGCGACCTCCGAGTGCCAGCCCCACCCGGCGGTCGCGAGCACGCGGTCGGAGCCCTCCGGCAGGTTCGAGTAATAGGCCTGCCGCACGTCCATCGAAGGAACATTCGGGTGGATATAGATCGGCACATCGAGCTCGACCGCCGCTGCCAGCAGGCCGTCATAGCCCGGATGATCGAGGAAACGGCCTTCGGTCGTGCCGTGGATCATCGCGCCGACCATCTTCAGGTCCTTCACCGCGCGGCGGAGCTCGTCGGCGCAGGCGTCGGGGCTCGCCATCGGCAGCGAGGCAAAGCCGGCAAACCGCTTGGGGTGCTTGGTGACGACGCCCGCCAGGTAGTCGTTGACGCCCTTGGCCAGGGTGATCCCGTCCGGACCGGGCACGAGATCGGGGCCTGCGCCGCTGTTCGAGAGCACCTGCACGGTGATGCCGGCGTCGTCCATCGACTTGAACCGCTTCTCGCCGATCTCGGGCAGGAGCTCCAGCGGGCTCGACTTGCCGGGCGCAACGTTGCGGCCCTTGAAATGACCGCGCTTGGCGACAGCTTCGGGCTTGACGTACTTGGACGCCAGGGCAGGGACAGTGAAGTGCTCTTCGAGCGCAACGACACGCATGGACGATTTTCTCCCGGTTTGAGGGCAAGGTTGTCGCATTCAACGTTGCCGTTCGGCAAGCGCGGTCGGGGCGCGTGGCCGATGCAGCCGGTGCAGACCGGCGGCGCGCTGAGCGGATTTCGCTCACGCCCGGTTCGCGGTACGGTCAAAACCGAGAAACGGGAGGACCTGATGAAAATCGAGCTCTACTACGCCCCGATCACCTGCGCGCTCGCGCCCTATGTCACGCTCACCGAGGCGAAGGCCCCGTTCGAGGTGCGGCCGCTGAACTTCCGCAAGAACCAGCACAATTCGCCCGAGTACCTGAAGCTCAATCCCAAGCACAAGGTGCCGCTGCTGATCGTCGACGGAAAGGTCTTAAGCGAGAGCGTGGCGATCCAGACCTTCATCGCGCGCACGTTTCCGCAGGCGAAGCTTCTGCCGGCCGATCCGTGGCAGGAGCTGCAGGCGATCTCGCTGATGTCGTGGTGCTCCGGCGGCATTCACCCGTTTCTCGCGCGGATCAACGCGCCGCCGCGGGTGTGCGACGTGCCGGGCACCGAGGACAGCGTGAAGAAGCTGGCGACCGCGAACCTGATGGAGCTGTTCAAGATCGCCGACGACGCCCTCGCCGGGCGCGAGTTCTTCTTCGATCATTTCACCGCGCCGGATGCGCACTTCTTCTGGTGCCAGCGGCGGGCGCGGCAGTTCGAGCTCGACTTCTCCGGCTTTAAGCACTGCTCGGCGCATTTCGAGCGCATGCTGCAGCGGCCGAGCGTGCAGAAGGTGCTGGCGTTCGAGAAGTCGGTGCAGGAGGAGTTCGCCAAGGCGGCGTAAGCCAGATTTTTCGGCGCGCCCTGTAGGGTGGGTTACGCGCGACTAGTCCGCCGAAGCGCGTAGCGCGAAGGCGGAAGCGCCGTAACCCACCGATATATGACCGCCGTTGTGGTGGGTTACGCGCCTGCGGCGCTAACCCACCCTACGACATCACTCCCGCGGCAGCTCGCCCTTGTAATTCTTGTCGTAATAGTCCGCTCGCATGCGGTTCTCGGCGCCCTCGCGGATCAACCGCTCGTCGTATTCCTTCTTGATGAACGGATCCTCCATCCAGTACGGGACCGCGCTGCCGCCTTCGGGAATGTCCATCGCCGTGTAGTCGATGTGCTGCTCGCCGGGCGGGCCGGGCTCGCGGCCGGGATTGTGCGGGCCGAACCAGGCGGTGAGCCGCAGCGGCTCCTTCGAGGCGCCGAAGTGCTGGTGGAACCAGCGTGCGCCGCCGGGCGCCGCCGACACCATGCCGACCGGCTCGTAGTCGACCCGCTTGATGTTCTGCGTCTTGCCGTCCTTCCATGGATTGACGCCGTCGCGCTCCGGCCAGGTGTAGGTGTAGCCCTTGCCCTTGATGCAGATCAGCACCGCGGCGCTGGTGTGCGCGTGCGCCTTGGAGTAGCGGCCGTTCTCGTGCTGGCCGATCCAGAGATAGAAGGTGTTGCCGGTCATGAACGGCTCGATGCGGCGGAAGCCGGGCGAGCGGCGGTTGTCGAGCGGCAGGTCGCAGTTGACGATGTCGGGCACGAAGTTGGTGCGCCGCATGGCGAGCCCGCGCACCGGATCGGGCTCGATGTCGTCCTTGTACTTGTAGAAGTCGTCGGCGCCCGAGAAACGGTCGCGGAACTGATACGGATTGTCGAACACCGCGCCGATGTTGTTGATCAGGTTGATCACGTTGGGCGCGGTGGTGCCGGCGAGCAGCAGCGCCGGCGCGGACGAGGCGTTGACGATGCGGTGCATCGCGTTGACCGGGATCGAGAACAGCGAACCCTTCTGCCACTCGAACACGTGACGCTTGCTGTCGTTGTCGAGCCAGACCTCGGTCGAGCCGCGGCCCTCCACGACGAAGTAGATCTCTTCGTACATGTGCTTTTCGGGATTGAGCGCGCCCGCGCCCGGCACCTCGACGACATAGCAGCCCCATTTGCCTTCGGTGCCGTGCAGCTGGATGTAGGTGCCGCGGCCGCCGGTGCGCTTCCACGGTGCCAGCGGCAGGTTCTGCACCTTGCTGACGCCGATATCGCGGAACACCGGAATGCCCTCCGATTCCATGAAGATGTCGTAGGGCGTCTTCGGCCGGCCGAACTTGCCGAAGCCCGCGCGCTTGCCGCCGGTCGGCTCGTGCCAGTGAACCTGGCCGGGGACGTCATGCATGGTTCTCTCCGTTTCTTGTTTTGCCACACGTCGAGGCGGCTGCACTCCCTCTCCCCGCATAGCCCGTCGAAGACGGGCGTGAACGCCCTAATGCTGGGGAGAGGGTCGGGGTGAGGGGGAGTCTCGGCGAACTCGGCCTGTGGAGAGTCCCCCTCACCCGGATTGCTTCGCAATCCGACCTCTCCCCGCAAGCGGGGAGAGGCAACGAAGCAAACTGCACCGCTCTCCAGGCGTCATGCATGTTCTTTCTCCTCCGCCGCGAGCGGTTTGCCGGGCGCGCCCTCGATCTCGGCGGCATAGGCCTTGTCCATCTGCGGCGTCAGCCCGTGCCTGGCGAGCTCGGCCGCGAACTGCTTCCGCGTCTCCGGATTCTCGTCGCGGTAGTCGATCTGGTCGCCGCCCGCCCGCCGGCTGATCCACGCCTTCGGCACGCCCTGGGCGTTGCGAATGGCGACGCCCTCGTGCTTGAAGGCGAGATAGCGCGCCGGCGTCGTGCCGGTGTTGAAGTGCTGATGCAGCCACATGTTCGGCGGCACGATCATGGTGCCGACCTCCCACTTGTAATAGCGCGGCTCGTCGCCCTCCGGCCACATCAGCGAATAGCCTTCGCCGGAGAGGATGATGACGTGCGCGCCCGGCCCGTGCGCGTGCGCCTTCTTGTAGGTGCCGATCGGGAACTGGGAGATGTGGCTGTTGAGCGAGGATTTCGCGAAGTTGAAGCGGATGTGGCCGCCGCCCGCGCCGCGCTCCTTCGCGGTGATCAGCGGCAGGTTCACCGCGTCGGGCACGAAGTTGGTCGCGAGCAGGAAGCCCTTGGTCTCGTCTTTCGCGGAGAAGTAATCCGGCTCGCCGTTGAAGCGGCCCTTGAAGTCGTATTTCGTGCCGAAGATGAAGTCGATGTCCTCGTAGAGATTGATCACGATCGGCGCGTTGGTGACCGAGACGAAGCGGGCGCCGTCGCGGCCCGAGCCGTTGAAGTGCTGGTGCCAGCAGTTGAGCGGAATGGCGAACAGCGCGCCGGCCCTCCATTCGAAGGTGATGCGCTGGCCTGCGTCGTTCCACACCGTGGTGGAGCCGCGGCCGTCGAGGATCATGATGGTTTCCTCGAACAGCTGCCGCTGCGGGGCGAGCGTCTTGCCGGGCGGGATCTCGCAGACGTAGCAGTCGTTGGAGGTGCGCGACGCCTCGTGGTTCATGAACACGCCCTTGCCGCCGCGGCGCGGCCAGGGCTTGAGCTCGACGGTGTGCAGGTTTTGCACGTAGGTCGAGCTGATGAGATCGAGGCCTTCGCTTTTGACCCAGCGGGTGTAGGGCGTCTCCTTTTCGGCGGCGAATTTCTTCGCCAGATCGTCGGAAACGATGGCGTCCTTGGCCATGATCGGGGTCTCCGCCTCCGTTCTTATATATGGAACGACGTTCCGAGATTCGCATGACGTTACCGCCGCCCCGCGATGGGTGCAAACCAGCGCAGCGGCCTTCTCTGTCCCGCGTGGTGGGACAGCCGCCGCGCGCAACGCAAGCCGGGCGAGGGCGTGCACAAATTTCAATCGCGCACGCGTGGCGAAGGCAAGGCGAGTTGCCGCCGCGCGTGCATCACGATCGCGGAGCGAGATGCCGCATAAGCTCCGTGGTGACAATTCGCTGCCCACCGTGCCAAAGTCCCGGTGGGACAACGACAACAAAATGCAGAGGGGAAGGAACAATGGGCATTCCACGCAGGACATTCGCGTTTCTGGCGGCGACAGGCCTCGCCGGTTTGCTCGCGGGACCGGCGGCGGCGCAGAGCTATCCGTCGCGCAACGTCACCGCGATCATCCCGTTCGCCGCGGGCAACGCCAACGACGTGACCGCCCGCATCGTGTTCGAGCAGCTGCAGAAGCAGCTCGGCCAGCCGATCGTGATCGAGAGCAAGCCGGGCGCCGGCGGCACGCTGGGCGTGGCCCAGGTCGCGCGCGCGACTCCCGACGGCTACACCGTGCTGTTCCACTCGGCAACGTTCAGCGCCTCCTACGTGACGCACAAGACGTTGCCGTACGACACGCTGGGCGACTTCATCGCCGTCAGCGCGGTCGGCATTTCGCCGAGCGTGCTCGTGGCCTCGCCCAAGAAGGGCTACAAGACCGCGGCCGAGCTGGTCGCGGCCGCCAAGGCCAGGCCCGGCGAGCTCAACTTCGCGTCGGCCGGCATCGGCGCGGCCTCGCATCTGTCGGCCGAGAAATTCCGTGTCGCCGCCGATTTCAAGGCGCAGCACATTCCGTTCCGCGGGCCAGTCGACGCGCTCGCCGAGGTGATGGCGGGCCGGATCGATTTCTATTTCCTGCCGCTGGCGGCGGCGATCGGCCACATCAGAAGCGGCAACGTCACGCCGCTGGCGGTGTCGTCCGCGAAGCGTGTGCCGCAGCTGCCGGATGTCCCGACCACGGCCGAGATCGGCTATCCGGCCGCGGCCTACGATTTCTGGAACGGCCTGTTCGTCCCGGTGAAGACGCCGCCGGACATTGTCGCGAAGCTCTACCAGGAAACCCAGAAGGCGATCGCCGATCCGGGCGTGAAGGAGAAGCTGGACAAGGTCGGCGTGCAGCCGCTGGTGATGTCGCAGCCCGAGTTCCAGAAGTATTTCGAGGCTGACGTCAAAGCGACCGACGAGCTCGCCAAGAAGGCGGGGATCGAAAAACAATAACGGCGCCGCAGCCGCGGCGCTTCGCCACTGTGGGAGGTTAGCGATGTCCGGTCCGGCGATGGCCCGGCGCGGTGCTCCGCATCCCATCCGCCACCCGGCCGCGGCGATGCTCGCGGCCGTGGCGCTCGCCTGTGGCGGCGCCACGTCGTCCTTCGCGCAGGCCGACGCCGCGGCGAACTGGCCGTCGAAGCCGATCCACGCCATGGTGCCGCTCGCGCCCGGCACCGGCGGCGACGTGGTGGCACGGCTCGCGCTCAACGCGCTCTCACAAACGCTCGGCCAGTCGATCGTCATCGAGAACAAGGGCGGTGCCGGCGGCACCATCGGCGCCGGTCAGGTCGCCAAGGCGGAGCCGGACGGCTACGCGCTGCTGGTGCATTCCTCGACGCATGTGATAGCGTCGGCGCTCTACACCAACCTGCCCTACGACACCGCGAACGACTTCGCGGCGGTGGCGCCGATCGGCGTCGTGCCGAGCGCGCTGGTGGTCTCGCCGTCGAAAGGGTTCAAGGACCTGAAGGACTTCGTCGACAAGGCCAAGGCCAACGCCGCGGGCTTCACCTATGCCTCGGCGGGCGTCGGCGCGACGACGCATCTGACCGCGGAGCGCTTCCGCATCAGCGCCGGCTTCAACGCGGTGCACGTGCCGTTCCGCGGCGGCGGCTTCCAGCCCGAGATCATCGCCGGCCGGGTCGACTTCGGCTATTCGCCGATCGCCACATCGCTGCCCAACATCAAGGAAGGCCGCCTGCAGGCGCTCGCGGTGTCGAGCCCGAAGCGCGCCACGGCGCTGCCCGACGTGCCGACGACGCTGGAGATGGGCTACGCCGATTCCGACTACGTGATCTGGTTCGGCATCTTCTTGCCGGCGAAGACCCCGCGCGCCATTGTCGACAAGCTCGCGGACGCGACGCGCAGGACATTGGAGCAGCCGGCGCTGCGCGAGCGCTTCGCCGGCCTCGACGTCAGCCCGATGCCGATGTCGCCGCGCGAGTTCGACGCGCTGGTCCGCAAGGACATCGTCGCCAATGCGGCGCTCGCCAAGGCTGCCGGGCTGAAACCGAACTGACCAGGAAACCGAGTGTGAATGGAGGACTGAGATGAAGGGCCTGATGCTGATGGTGTCCGCGCTGACGCTGGCTTTGACCGGCACGGCGGTGGCGCAGGACAAGTATCCCTCGAAGCCGATCAAGATCGTCGTGCCCTATGCACCGGGCGGCGCAACCGACATCACGTCGCGGTTGTTCGGCGATCAGTTCAAGACCATTCTCGGCCAGCAGGTCGTGGTCGAGAACAAGCCGGGCGCCTTCGGCATCCTCGGCGTCGAGGAAATGGCCCGCGCCAGGCCCGACGGCTACACGCTGTTCGTCGGCAACGTCTCGACCAACGCGATCACGCCGGTGCTGTTCAAGAGCAAGTTCCAGATCAACTTCGAGAAAGAGGTGGTCTCGGTGTCGCGGCTGGCGATCTACCCGTCGTTCCTGATCACGACGACCTCGGGTCTCGACGTCAAGAGCGTCAAGGAGCTGGTCGAGCACGCCAAGAAGAACCCCGGCAAGGTGCGCTTCACCAGCGCCGGCGTCGGCTCGTTCCCGCACTTCGACATGGAGGTGTTCGCGCGGCGTGCCGGCCTCGACATGGTGCACATCCCGAACAAGACCGGCGCGGCCGGCATGGTCAACGACCTCGTGGTCGGCGACGCCCAGGTTGCGGTGCTCAATTCGGCCAGCTCGGCGGCGATGATCAAGGCCGGCAAGCTTCGCCCGGTGGCGGTGATCGCCGAGCAGCGGCTGAAGGACTACCCGGACGTGCCGACGCTGGCGGAAGCCGGCTTCCCGAACGTCGGCACGCTGCACTGGCAGGGCATGCTGGCGCCGGCGGCGACGCCGAAGCCGGTGCTCGACACGATGTTCAAGGCGATCCACGAGGCGGCGAAGAAGCCGGAACTGCTCGAGGCGTTCGGCAAGCAGCTGGTCAGCGTCAAGCCGAACGAGTCGCTGGATGAATCGCAGAAGTGGCTGAACGGCGAGCTGGACTCGTGGCGCAAGATCACCGCTGAGGTGAAGATCGATCTGTCGAACTGACGGGCCTGAGTCCCGGGCGCAGCGCGGCACCATAAGCGCGTTTGCGCGCGTCTTCGACGCGCTATGGCGGTGTGCTGCAGACCCGGGACCCGGTCTCTACCGACACTGAACAGTAACCGGGGTCCCGGATCAGCGGTGCACCGCTTCACTTCGTTATGCGCTGCACCGCGTCCGGGACACGAGAGGAGAGTGCGATGGCAAAACTCAAGTCGACACTACCTTCTTTGCTGTTGTTGCTGGTGCTTAGTGTCCCCGCCCACGCCCAGGACAAATTCCCCTCGAAGCCGATCAAGGTCGTGGTGCCGTTCGGCGCGGGCAGCGCCACCGACATCGTCATCCGCATCGTCGGCGAGCAGATGCGCCATGATCTCGGCCAGCAGGTGGTGGTCGAGAACAAGCCTGGCGCGTTCGGCATCCTCGCCATCGAGGAAATGGTGCGGTCGCGGCCCGACGGCTACACGCTGCAGGTCGGCAACCCCGGCACCAACATGCTGACGCCGGTGATCTACAAGGACAAGTTCAAGATCGACTACGACAAGGACGTGGTGATGGTGACGCGGCTCGGCGAGGTGCCGCTGGTGCTCTGCGCCACCAACAAGGACTTTGCCCCGAAGACCTATGCCGAGTTCGTCACCTTCGCCAAGGCCAATCCCGGCAAGGTGCGCTATGCGAGCGTCGGCGTCGGCTCCAACAACCACTACGACACCGAAGCCTTCGCCCAGTGGGCCGGCCTCAAGCTGGTGCATATCCCGAACAAGGGCGGCGGCGCCGCGATCACCAACGACGTGGTCTCCGGCGATGCCCACGTGGCATTGATCAACGCGGCGAGCTCGGCCGGCGTCGTCAAGGGCGGGCTGCTCAAGGTGCTGGCGGTGATGGCCGACGAGCGGCTGCCGGAGTATCCCGACGCGCCGACGCTGAAGGAGCTGGGCTACGCGAGCGGCAAGGGCCTGTGGTCGGCGCTCTACGCGCCCGCCAAGACTCCGCCCGATGTGCTGGCGACGATCCACAAGGCTGCGGTCGCCGCGCTCAATTCCGCGCCGGTGCAGGAGGCGTTCAAGAAGCAGATGATCAAGCCGGTGCCGAACGCCTCGATCGCCGACGCCAAGGCGTGGAGCGACAAGGAGCTGGCGCACTGGAAGCATGTCGCCGAGACGGTGAAGGTCGAGAAGCCGGAGTGAAGTTGGCACCGACCTCGCCCCGTCATGCCCGGCCTTGTGCCGGGCATCCACGCCTTCCTTGCGTCGTCATGACAAGAAAGGCGTGGATGGCCGGGACATAGGCGAGCGAAGCGACGCCGTCCTTTGGACGGCTATCCCCGGCCATGACGATGTTGCACTATCGTCAGCCAACACGGACATCGTAATGAACGTCGAAGTGAAACCCGCCACCACCGCCTACAACCTCAAGATCGACAAAGACGTCGATGTGCCGATGCGCGACGGCGCCAAGCTGAAAGCCGACGTGTTCCGGCCGGACGAGGGCGGCAAGTTTCCGGCGATCCTCAATCTCGGCCCGTACCAGAAGGACAAGCTCTGGGTGCCGCCGGCGAACCTCGAGGAAAAAGCCGCGCCGCACATGAACTGGGAGACCGTCACGCCGGAGTGGTGGGTGCCGCGCGGCTACGCCGCGGTGCGCGTCGACGGCCGCGGCTCGGGCAAGTCGCCGGGCCAGTGCGAGCCGTGGTCGCTCGCCGAGGCGATCGATTTCTACGACGCCATCGAATGGGCCGCGGCGCAGCCCTGGTGCAACGGCAAGGTCGGGCTCTCCGGCATTTCCTATTTCGCCATCAACCAGTGGTTCGTCGCCAATCTGCAGCCGCCGTCGTTGAAGGCGATCATCCCGTGGGAGGGCTTTGCCGACATCTACCGCGACGCGCTGTTCCACGGCGGCATCCTCAGCGTGTTCATGACCAACTGGATCACCGCCCACACCATGCATCACGTCATGGGCCGCGCGGCGCAGCACCAGCCGGACGGCTTCATGGTCAACACGCTGTGGCACTGGATGCACCACAATCTCGACAGCGGCGTGCTGGCGGGCGCCCAGGCGCAGTGGGACCGCATCACCGTGCCGTTCCTCTCGGTCGGCAACTGGACCGGGTTCGGGCTGCATCTGCGCGGCAACACCGAAGCGTTCATGCGCTCGACGTCGAAGCACAAGAAGCTCCGCATCCACACCGGCTCGCACGTGCATCCGTTCTATACGGAAGAGGCCAAGCGCGATCAGATCCGCTTCTTCGACTACTGGCTGAAGGGCATCGACAACGGCGTGATGGACGAGCCGCCGGTCAAGCTCGCGATCCGGCACGGCAAGGACAGGATCGAGTGGCGCCACGAGCACGAATGGCCGCTCAAGCGCACGCAATGGACCAGATACTATTTCGACGTCTCGGGCGCGGCCTCCGGGGCGGAGCCGCGTATCGGCGCGCTGACGAAGGACAACCCGGCGAAAGCGAGCTCCTGCACCTATCCGTCGTTCGGCCTCGGCACCATGGGCTCGACCTCGGCCGCCTCGTCGCAGGTGATGGGCGGCGGCATCAAGCCCGGCATGGGCATCGCGCTCTCCACGCCGCCGCTGGCCGAGGCGATCGAGATCACCGGTCCGCTCGCCGCGACGTTCTACGTGTCGAGCGAGACCGAGGACATGGACCTGTTCCTGACGCTGCGCCACTTCGACGCCGACGGCAACGAAATCCTGGAGACCGGCCAGCAGGGCTCGCCGGTGCCGGTGGCGAAAGGCTGGCTGTGGGCCTCGCATCGCGAGCTCGATCCGGAGCGGTCGCAGCCTTACCGGCCGTATCACCGGCACACGCGGCGGCAGTTCCTCGAGCCCGGCGAGATCGTCAAGGTCGATGTCGAGATCTGGCCGACCTCGATGGTGTTCGCCAAGGGCCACCGCATCCAGCTCGACGTGCAGCCGCGCGACGGCGCCGGCAGCCAGGGCTACATGCACTATCACGCCGACTACAACACCGGCACGAACACGGTCTATGCGGGCGGGGAGTATGAATCGTACCTGCTGCTGCCGGTGATTCCAAAGGCCGTCTCGTGACGAACGCAGCTCGCGCCACGTGCTCAATTACCTCTCCCCGCTTGCGGGGAGAGGTCGACGCGCGACCAGCGCGTTTACGCGCGTCTTCGACGCGCTATGGCGCGGCGGGTGAGGGGGACTCTCGGCGCGTCGCGCTCTGGAAAGATGCCCCTCACCCCACCCTCTCCCCAGCGTCAGGGCGTTCACGCCCGTCTTCGACGGGCTATGCGGGGAGAGGGAGTGAGAAAGCGTGCGCGGGTCGAAGAAGAAAGCGGACACCGTGAGCGACACACCCCGCCCCGCAACCACAACCACCAGCGCCTGGGACACCCTCGCCCGCGCCGACGTGCTGTCGGGCCTGCTGTTCATCGCCGTCGCCGCTCTCGGCCTGTGGATCTCCCGCGACTATCCGGTCGGCACGGCGCTGCGCATGGGCACCGGCTATGTGCCGCGGCTTCTGTGCTGGATGCTGATGCTGCTCGGCGCGATCGTGCTGGTGCAGGGGCTGCGCGAGAAGGCGCCGCCGGTGCGGCCGTCGGCGGCCGGCCTGCGGGCCACGCTTGCGGTGACACTGGCGATCGTCGCTTTCGCGCTCAGCATCGAGCGGCTCGGCCTGGTGCTGGCGATCGTGCTGCTCACCGGCATCGGCGCGCTCGCGACCAGGGCGCTGCGGCCGCTGGAAACCGCGATCGCCGCATTGGTCCTGATTGCGCTGTCATGGGGCATCTTCATCGCGGGGCTCGGGCTGACCATTCCGGTCTGGCCCGACTGGTAGCGGCATGGAGTTTTTCAATCACCTGGCGGTCGGATTTGGCGTGGCGCTGACGCCGGCCAACCTGGCGTTTGCGTTTCTCGGCGCGATGGTCGGCACGCTGATCGGCGTCCTGCCCGGCATCGGCCCGATCGCCACCATTGCCATGCTCCTGCCGCTCACCTTCCACCTCGAGCCGGTGTCGGGCCTGATCATGCTCGCCGGCATCTTCTACGGCGCGCAGTATGGCGGCTCGACCACGGCGATCCTGGTCAACCTGCCGGGTGAGACCTCGTCGGTCGTCACCTGTCTCGACGGCCACCAGATGGCGCGGAACGGCCGCGCCGGCGCGGCGCTGGCGGTCGCCGCCATCGCCTCGTTCTTCGCCGGCACCATCGCGACCTTCCTGATCGCGGGCTTCGCGCCGCCCCTGTCGCGCATCGGCCAGTCGTTCGGCGCGCCGGAGTATTTCTCGCTGATGCTGCTCGGGCTCATCGCCGCGGTGGTGCTGGCGCACGGCTCGGTGCTGAAGGCGATCGCCATGATCGTCATGGGACTCCTGATCGGGCTCGTCGGCACCGACGGCAACACCGGCGGACAGCGCTTTACCTTCGGCATTCGCGAGCTGATCGACGGCGTCGACGTGGCGACGCTCGCCATCGGCCTGTTCGGCATCGGCGAGATCATCTCGAACCTGGCGCGGCCCGCCGAGCAGCGCGCGGTGGTGACGCAGCGGATCACCCGGCTGTGGCCGACCGGCGACGACGTCCGGCGCTCGTGGCGGGCGGTGCTGCGCGGCACCGCACTCGGCTCGATCCTCGGCGTGCTGCCCGGCGGCGGCGCGACGCTCAGCGCGTTCGCCGCCTATGCGCTGGAGAAGAAGTCGTCGAACGAGCCCGAGCGCTTCGGCCGCGGCGCGGTCGAGGGCGTGGCCGCCCCCGAATCGGCCAACAACGCCGGCGCGCAGACCTCGTTCATCCCGATGCTGACGCTCGGCATTCCCGGCAACGCGGTGA
Organism: Xanthobacteraceae bacterium; assembly: GCA_019746135.1. Taxonomy (GTDB): domain Bacteria; phylum Pseudomonadota; class Alphaproteobacteria; order Rhizobiales; family Xanthobacteraceae; genus Z2-YC6860. The sequence goes on along the minus strand of JAIESI010000069.1, from coordinate 30,937 downwards.
TGGCGCTGATGATCGGCGCGCTGACCATTCACGGCATCCAGCCCGGCCCGCAGATCATGACCGAGCGGCCGACGCTGTTCTGGGGCATGATCGCCTCGATGTGGATCGGCAACCTGATGCTGGTGATCATCAACCTGCCGCTGATCGGCATCTGGGTGCAGCTTCTGAAGGTGCCGTACCGCTTCCTCTATCTCGCGATCCTGCTGTTCTGCGCCATCGGCGTGTACACCGTGAACAACAGCTATTCGGCGGTGATCATCGCCGCGTTCTTCGGCGTCGTGGGCTTCGTGCTGATGCGGCTCGAATGCGAGCCGGCGCCGATGATCCTGGGCTTCGTGCTCGGGCCGCTGATGGAGGAGAACCTCCGTCGCGCCATGAAAATTTCCGGCGGCGATCCGATGATCTTCGTCAGCCGGCCGATCAGCCTCGGACTTCTGATCGCGGCGGCGCTGCTGCTCCTGATCCTCGTCCTGCCGTTCATCCGCGGCAAACGCGAAGAGGTGTTCCAGGGATAGCGCGCGTTTGCGACACGGGCGGCCTCATCCCTCCCCGCGAGGGGAGGGTCCGCGCGAAAGCGCGGGGGGTGGGGAGAAGGTGCCCCACGCAAGATTGTCGCGTGGGCACGAGATTCTTGCCTTGAAGGAAGCGGCGCGGCTCGCGGTGAGTTCTCCCCACCCGGCTCGCTGCGCTCGCCACCCTCCCCTCGCGGGGAGGGATGGAGCTGCCGACGCTGCGAGTGATTCAGGTTGACCGTTAAGGCGACACCTCTTCCAGCACGCGCCCTTTAGTCTCGACCGCAAACGCCGCGGTGATGACCGCGGCAATCGCCGCGACCACGCTGAACCACAGGAACACCGACGATATGCCGCCGGCGATCATATAACCGACCGCGGTCGGCCCGATCATCGAGGCGAAGCGCAGCCAGGCGGTGGCGGTGCCGACGCCGAGGGCGCGCGCCCGCGTCGGATAAAGCTCCGGCGTATAGAGATAGACGCCGATGTTGATGGTGCTCACGAAGAAGTAGGCGATGGTCATGTGCGTGAGCACCTGCTCGGCGGTGGGCTGGGCGGTGAGCGACAGGAGCGCGAGGCTTGCCGCCGTGCAGGCGAACGCCACCGCGAACCAGAGCCTGCGGCCGACATAGTCGATGGTCAGCGCGCAGATCAGCGTGCCGAGCAGGCCGACCGCCTGGGTGATCAGGCCGTAGCGCAGCGACACGTCGAGCGGCAGCTTGAACACCGTGCGGTAGATCGTCGGCAGCCAGATCGCGAGGCCGTAGTTGACGAAATAGGCCGAGAACCAGATCACCCAGACCACCAGGGTCCGCCGCAGATAGAGCTCGCCGAACAGGTCGGCCAGCGAGGCGCGCTGGCCGCGCGTGGCGGTGCCGGGCTTTGGCGGCGGCAGCGGCTGCCCGAGCGATTTCTCGGTCTCACGCTCGATCAGCGACAGCGCCTGCTCGGCCTCCGCGGTCCGTCCGCGCCCCGCGAGCCAGCGTGGTGATTCCGGCAACAGCGTGCGCAGCACCAGCGCGAGGATCGCCGGCAGCGCGCCGATGTAGAACATCCACTGCCAGCCGAGATGCGGCACGATCCAGAGCCCGAGCAGGCTCGCGGCCGTGAGTCCGATCGGAAACACCAGCTCGTAGAGCAGCACGAAGCGGCCGCGATGCTGCGCCCGCGTCAGCTCGCTGATGTAGACCGCGGCGACCGGCACCTCGCCGCCGAGCCCGATCCCCTGGATCAGCCGGAACACCAGCAGCGAGTTGTAGTCCCAGGCGAACGCGCAGACCAAGCTCATGACCGCGAACAGCGCGATCGACCAGATCATCGCCGGCATCCGTCCGAAGCGTTCCGCGATCCAGCCGAACAGCAGCGCGCCGATGAGCTGCCCGAGGAAGCCTGCGGAGATCAGCAGCCCGATCTGCGGCGGCGTCAGCTTCCACAGCGGCACCAGCACCGGCAGTACGGTGGCGATGGCGAGCGCGTCGAAGGCGTCGAAGAAGGTCGCGACGCCGACGATGATGCGGGTCTTGACGTGCCACCACGACGTCGGCAGCCGCTCGATGCGGGCGACGACGTTGTCGGCTGAGCCGGGTGATGTTGCGCTCATGAAGTCCCCTGATTTCATCTCGTGATATGCAACGCGAGCCGTACGGGCGGTCTCATCCCTCCCCGCGAGGGGAGGGTCCGCGCGAAAGCGCGGGGGTGGGGAGAAGCCTCCGTCTCTCGCTGGCATCTCCCCACCCGGCCGCTCGCTTTCGCTCGCGGCCGCCCTCCCCATAGCCCGTCGAAGACGGGCGTGAACGCCCTTATTCGGGGAGGGATGGCACCGCCGATGCCGCCAATGTTTCCATCGCGATCTAGTTCTTCCCGGGCTCGAGGCCCTTGGCGTTGAGCACGGCCTTTGCCTCCGGCGTGCCGAAATAGCGGATCAGCTCCTGCACCGCGCTGCGGGACTGGCCCGCCGCGCCGATGCCCGCGGACAGAACGGTGACGAGCTGTAACTCGTCCGGCAGCGGGCCGACGATCTCGACGCCGCTATAGGGCTTCAGCGCGCTGATCTGCTGGATCGCCATCTCGGCTTCGCCGCGCGCCACGATCGGCCCGGTCGAGCTGCCGTCGCCGAGCACGTACTTGGCTTTCATCTCGGCGGCGATGCCGAGCCGCTCGAACATCTTCTCGGTGTGGACGCCGCTCGACGCGCCGGTCGCGGGCGCGGAAAAGGTCACGGACTTCACCGCCAGCAGCGTTCGCTTCAGCGCCTCCGGCGTGCGGATGTCGGGATGCGGCGTGCCGCGGCGGACCGCGACGCCGATCAAGGAGCGCGCGATCTCGACGTTGGTGCCGGCCACCACCTTGCCGTCCTTGACCAGCCGGTCGATCGCTTCCGGTGTGATGACCACGAGGTCGGCCGCCTCGCCGGCCTCGACGCGCTTGGCCACCTGCTGCGAGGTGCCGAAGCCGAGCGTGACCTTGTGGCCGCTCGCCTTCTCGAACATCGGCGCGATGTCTTCGAGCAGCGTCTTGGTGGCGTTGGAGCTCAAGACCTTGATCTCGGCGGCGTGCGTTTGCGCCGTCAGCGCCAGCATGACCGCGGTCAACACCCAGCATCCTGCAATCCGCGCCGCGGCGGCTGCCCTGCCCATGAATTCCTCCCCGGCCGGTTTGGATGAAGGCTATCATGCCGGCCCGGGATCAGGGCTGCACGTCCGGCATAGGGGTTCGGCTCACTCGCCGCCGGCGAGCCCATAGCCCAATGCGGTGACGATGGTCGTCACCTGCTCGCGCAGCGAGGGCAGCGGGATGAACTGCAGCTTTTCCTCGAGCCCCAGCGCGACAAGCCCGTGCGCGGTGGAAAACAACGAGCGCGCGAGCAGCGCGCGGCGCGCCGGCGTCGCATCGGGCTGCAGCTCCGCCACCGGCCCCTCGACGTAGCCGAACAGCCGTTCGAGATCGCGCTGATACCAGTCCGGCGGGCTCCGACCCGAGGCGAGGCGGTGCTCGAACAGCGCCTGCCATTGCCTGCGGTGCGAGGCGGCGAATTCGAGATAGGTCAGCGCCAGCTTGACCAGTTGCTCGATCGCCCAGTCGGGGCCCTTGCCCGACGTCGCCGCGGCGGTCAGCGCCTGCTCCAGCGCGGCGAGGGTGCGGGCATTGGCGAGCAGGATCAGCTCGTCGAGATCGGCGACCACGTTGTAGATCGCGCCGACCGCGCAGCCGGCCGCGTCGGCGAGCGCGCGGGCCTTGAGCCCGGACAGCCCCTGGTCGGCAATCGTCCGGGCGGCGGCGGCGATCAGCGCCTCTTTCAGTTGCTCTCGCCGGGTTGCCGTATCCATCAGGGTTTTCAAGCTGTTAACGGTGATTTGAACGTCGTTCAAAATATTCCTTGAACGATGTTCAGGTCTGCTGCAATATATGAACGTTGTTCATATCGCATGGAGTCAGCCATGAGCAAGTCGTTCTGGACACTGATACGCGGCGCCGTCCACGCCGCCGAGCAGGGCGCGATCGACCGCAGCGCGCTCCTGATCCTCGACCAGCATATCCGCGATGCTGCGGCCGGTATCGAACGGGCGAAGCGGGCGCTGGCGGTTGCCATTGCCCAGGACGAGGCCGAGGGCAAGCGCCTCGACTCGACGCTCGCCCGGATCGCCGACCTGGAGGCGCGGGCGGCCGCGGCGCTTGCGGCCGGCCGCGAGGAACTCGCCACCGAAGCCGCCGAAGCCATCGCCATGATGGAGGCCGATCGCGATGCGATCCGCGAGGCGAGGGCGCTGTTCGCCAAGGAGATCGCCCGGTTGCGCCGTGACGTCGCCGGCGCGAGCCATCGCCTGGGCGAGCTCGAGCGCGGCCGCCGCGTTGCCCATGCGGCCGAGGCCGTGCGGCGCCTGCGCTCCGGCGGCGTGCTGCCGGACCATGGCGCCACAGGCCTCGCCGAGGCCGAGGCCACGCTCCGCCGCCTGCGCGAACGCCAGGCCGAGGAGGCCGCAGCCGACGTAGCCCTGCAGACGCTCGACGTCGGCACGGCCGGCACATCGATCGCCGACCGGCTCGAGGCCGAAGGCTTCGGCCGCCGCACCCGGCCGACCGCGGCATCGGTGCTGGAGCGCCTGCGCCGGCGCAAACCTGAACCTGCAAAGCCTGAACCCGCCGCCACCCCGTCCAACCCTGTCGTCAACCCGGAGCCTGTGTCATGAACCCGCAAGCCGCCCAACACACTCATACTTCAAGCTGGGTCACCTTCACCTACGCCACCTTCATCGGTTCCGTCCTCATGGTCGGCGCAGGCATCGCGCTGATGCCGCTCGACATCTGGATCAAGGGCTACTTCGCCATGGGCATTGTCATGATCATCCAGTCCTGCATCACCATGACCAAGACCATCCGCGACGTGCACGAGAGCGGCAAGCTCGTGAACCGGATCGAGGATGCCAAGGCCGAGCGCCTGCTGATGGGCATCGACCAGGGCGCATCGCCCAGGCAGCCGTAACAGGCAACCGTAACAGGCAACCATAAGCAGCATCCGCAGGCAGCAACCCCAGCTTAACCGCACCGCGGTACCCGCTGACGCGGTTGCACGCCTCGCCTAAACTCCCCCGGGACCGACCGGCCCCGGGGCCCGACCGAACCGAAGCGCGAATTCGAGGACCTGTCCGATGTCCACCCCGCTCATGACGTCCCGGCGTTTCGCGCCGCTGTTCTGGTGCCAGTTCTTCTCGGCGTTCAGCGACAACTTCCTGAAGAACGCGCTGGCCTTCCTGATCGTGTTCCATATCGGCGGCAGCCTCGCCGATCCGCTCACCCAGCTCGCCGCCGCGGTGTTCATCGCGCCCTATTTCTTCCTCTCCGCGCTCGGCGGCCAGATCGCCGACCGCTTCGACAAGGCGACCATTGCCCAGCGCCTGAAGCTCGCCGAGATCGGCGTCGCGCTGCTTGCGGTCATCGGCTTCGTTACCCATTCGGTGCCGATCCTGTTCGTGGCGCTGTTCGGCTTCGGTGTGATCGGCTCGCTGTTCGGCCCGATCAAATACGGCATCCTGCCCGACCTGCTGCAGCGCTCGGAGCTGCCGAAGGCCAACGCGCTGGTTGAGGGCGCGACCTTCCTGGCGATCCTGCTCGGCACCATCGTCGGCGGCCTTGCCGCGAAAGACGGCGGCGATCCGGCGTCGTTTGCCGGTCTGATGATCGTCTTCGCACTGCTGTGCTGGGGCTCGAGCCTGCTCATCCCCAAGGTCGGCTCCGGCGCGCCGGACCTGGTGATCTCCAAGAATATCGCGAGCTCGACCGTCGAGCTGATCAATCATCTGCGCAGCGACCGGAGGCTTTGGTGGGGCGCGCTGGTGACGAGCTGGTTCTGGCTGGTCGGCGCGGTGGTGCTGGCGCTGATGCCGACGCTGGTCAAGAAAACACTCGGCGGCAACGAGGACGTCGTCACCATCTATCTCGCCGTGTTCTCGGTGGCCGTGGCGGTCGGATCGGGTCTCGCGGCCTGGCTCGCCTCCGGCCGGATCGTCATCCTGCCCACGCTCATCGGCGCCGTGGGCCTTTCCCTGTTCGCTCTCGATCTCGGTTGGGCCACCTGGGGCATGCCGCTCAAGCTCGAGCAAGTCGGCGTCAGCGCCGTGTTCTCCTCGGCGCAGGGCATCCGCATGGCGATCGATCTTGCCGGCCTTGCGATCTCCGGCGGCCTCTACATCGTCCCGACGTTTGCCGCCGTGCAGGCCTGGGCTGGTGCCGACCGCCGCGCCCGCGTCATCGCCGCGGTCAACGTGCTCAACGCCGCCTTCATGGTCGGCGGCACGGTCGTGGTGGCGCTGCTGCAGTTCCTGTTTCAACTTACCGCGCCGGGCGTCTGCCTGCTGGTCGGGCTCTGCACGCTCGCGGTCGCGATCCTGATCGGACGGACCATGCCCGCGAACCCGATGATGGACTTCCTGTCGATCGTGTTCCGCGCGTTCTATCGCGTCGAGATCAAGGGCGTCGACAACCTGCTCCACGCGGGACACAACCCGATCATCGCGCTCAACCACACGAGCTTCCTCGACGCGGCGCTGGCGCTGTCGCTCTTGCCGAAGGATCCGGTGTTCGCGATCGACAGTGCCATGGCGCAGAACTGGTGGGTGAAGCCGTTCCTGCGCTTCACCCGCGCCATGCCGCTCGACCCGACCAAGCCGATGGCGACGCGCACGCTGATCAACGCCGTGAAGGGCGGCGAGCCGCTGATCATCTTCCCGGAAGGCCGGCTCACCGTCACCGGCAGCCTGATGAAGGTCTATGACGGCGCGGGACTGATTGCCGACAAGACCGATGCGTTCGTCGTGCCGGTGCGGCTCGAAGGGCTCGACGCCACGCCGTTCACGCGGCTGTCGAAGGCGCAGGTGCGCCGCCGCTGGTTCCCCAAGGTCACGGTGACCGTGCTCGAGCCGGTCAAGCTCTCGGTCGATCCGGCGCTCAAGGGCAAGCACCGCCGCATGGCCGCGGGCGCGGCGCTCTACGAGATCATGTCGAACCTCGTCTACCGCACCACCTCGATCGAGCGGACGGTGCCCGAGGCGTTGATCGAGGCCGCGGAAATCCACGGCATGAGCCGCGTCGCGGTCGAGGACCCGGTCACCGGCACCTTGAGCTATCGCAAGTTGCTCCTCGGCGCGCGCATCCTCGGCGAGAAGCTGATGCCGCTCGCGCCCGAGGGCAAGCCGATCGGCCTGATGCTGCCGAACGCCAACGGTGCGGCGGTGACGCTGATCGCGCTGATGTCGGCGGGCCGCGTGCCGGCGATGATCAACTTCACCGCGGGCGTCGCCAATGTGCTGGCCGCCTGCAAGGCGTCGCAGGTCGACACCATCGTCACCTCCCGCGCGTTCGTCGAGAAAGGCCGGCTCGAGCCGCTGATCGCCGGCCTCTCGCCGACCATCAAGATCGTCTACCTCGAGGACGTGCGGCCGACGATTACGCTCGGCGACAAGCTGCGCGGGCTCTGGAACGCGAAGAAGCTCCTGGTCGAACGCAAGCCCGGCGACTGGGCCGCGATCCTGTTCACCTCGGGCTCCGAGGGCACGCCGAAGGGTGTGGTGCTGTCCCACCGCAACATGCTGGCGAATGCCGCGCAGGCGGCCGCCCGCATCGACTTCGGCCGGCAGGACAAGGTGTTCAACGTGCTGCCGGTGTTCCACTCGTTCGGGCTCACGGTCGGCCTGGTGCTGCCGCTCGTGTCCGGCGTGCGGATCTATCTTTATCCATCGCCGCTGCACTACCGCATTGTGCCGGAGCTGATCTACGGCACCAACGCGACGATCATGTTCGGCACCGACACGTTCCTGGCCGGCTATGCGCGCGCCGCGCACGCCTACGACTTCCGCTCGCTGCGCTATATCCTCGCCGGCGCCGAGCCGGTGAAGGAAACCACGCGGCGTACCTATCTGGAAAAATTCGGGCTGCGCATCCTCGAAGGCTACGGCGTGACGGAGACCGCGCCGGCGCTCGCGCTCAACACGCCGATGTTCAACAGGTTCGGCACCGTCGGCCGGATGCTGCCGGGCATGGAGGCGCGGCTGGAGAAGGTCGAGGGCGTCGACGAGGGCGGCCGGCTGTTCGTGAAAGGCCCGAACGTGATGCTCGGCTATCTGCGGGTCGAGAACCCCGGCGTGCTTGAGCCGCCGCCCGGCGGGTGGCACGACACCGGCGACATCGTTACCATCGACCAGCAGGGCTTCATTGCCATCAAAGGCCGCGCCAAGCGCTTCGCCAAGATCGCCGGCGAGATGATCTCGTTTGCCGCGGTCGAGGCGCTGGCGAGCGAGCTCTGGCCCGACGCGCTCTCGGCCGTGGCCTCGGTGCCGGATGCGCGCAAGGGCGAGCGGCTGATCATGGTGACGCAGCAGAAGGACCCGTCGCGCAGCGAATTCCAGGCGTTTGCCCGCTCGCACGGCGCAACCGAGCTGATGGTGCCGGCGGAGATCGTCTATGTCGAGAAGCTGCCGCTGCTCGGCACCGGCAAGATCGACAACGTGTCGGTGACGAAGCTCATCAAGGAGCGGTTCGCCGCCGCTCCCGCACCGCAGGCCGCGGTGGTGGCGTAGGCCACCGCCGTCATTCCGGGGCGCGAGCGAAGCTCGCGAGCCCGGAATCCAGTTCGGAGGGCAGCGTTTGCGTCTGGATTCCGGGCTCGCGCCTGCCGGCGCGCCCCGGAATGACCGTGGCGGACAGCAGGCTTCATGCCACTCTGTGGAGTTGCTAGGCTCGCCGCAACCACGGAGGTACGCCATGAACGTCAACGCCAAGCCGCAGTCCGCCTTCAAGCTCGAAGCCGTCCATCCCGATCCGTCGCAGGCGCACAAGATGCCGTACGCCCCGGCGATCAAGATCGTCGGCGCCTGCGACCTCATGTTCCTGTCGGGCGCGACCGCGTCGCCGCTTTATCACAACCATCCGCATCAGGATCACGAGCACATCCATCCGCATTCGATCGAGGAGCAGACGAAGAACGCGATGGAGGCGATCAAGTCGATCCTCGACAGCGTCGGCGCGAGCTGGCGGGACGTGATCAAGGTGACGAAGTACCTCACCGACTTCCGTGAGGCCGATGCCATGCACAAGACCATGCACGCCTATTTCGGCGACTGGCTGCCGGCGAGCACCACGGTCTGCATCAACCAGCTCTCCTCGCCGGGCGCGCGCATCGAGCTCGACATGATCGTCGCGCTGCCGAAGGCGGCAAACAAGTGACGGTCGCGAACAAGTGACGGTCTCGTGCCCCGGACGCGGCGCAGCGCGATAGCCATAAGCGCGTTTACGCGCGTCTTCGTCGCGCTATGGCGCCGCAGAGCCGGGGCCCAGCTTTCTTTCCGCTTCGACCAAACCGGGGTCCCGGGTCTGCGGCGCAACACTTCGTGTTGCACCGCGCCCGGGACACGAGGGTTCCCATGATTCCTCTTCCTGCCCATCTCCGCTCGCTCCTCGAAACCGACATCCCGCGCTTCTCTGCCGCCGAGATGGCGCGCCGCCGCGATCTTGTTGCCGCGGAAATGACCAAAGCAGGCGCGGACCACCTGGTGTTCTGCGGCTACAACCGCGCCGGTTCCGCGGTGCAGTGGCTGACGCAGTGGCCGGTGACCACCGAAGCGCTCGGCGTGTTTTCGCCGGGCCTGCCCGATGCGCTGTTCGTGCAGTGGGTCAATCACGCGCCGCTGGCGCGCAAGTTCGCCGCGGACGCCGAGATCGTCGAATGGGGCGGCGAGGCGTCGGTCCGCAAGGTTATCGAGGTGCTGGAACGGCGCGGCGCGAAGGCCGATCGCGTCGCGGTCATGGGCCAGATGCCGTTCGAGCAGCACGCGGTGCTCGCGGCCAAATTCGGCAAGATCATCAGCCTCAACCGCGTCTACCAGCGGCTGCGCGCCGTGAAGTCGGCCGAGGAGCTCGACTGGCTGCGGATCGGCGCGGCCATGAGCGACGCCGGAATGGCGGCGCTGCGCGACGCGATCCGGCCGGGCGTCAACGAGCGGCAGCTCGGCGACGCCATCGAGCGCGCTTACGTGTCCGAGGGCGGCGGCACCGGCATCCACTACATCGGCACGACCTCGATGCACGATTCCGAGATCGCGGTGCCGCGGCAATATCCGTCCACCCGCAAGGTGCAGAACGGCGACGTGGTGGTCTCCGAGATCACCGCGCATTTCTTCGACTATGGCGGGCAGGTGCTGCGCAGCTTCACGGTCGGCGAGCCGCCGACGCCGCTCTATCGCGCGCTGCACGAAGCGGCGGATGCCGCGCTCGATTCCATTCTGAAGGTGCTGAAGGCCGGGGCCACGCCGGCGCAGGTGATCGACGCGTCGCATGCGATCGAGGACGCCGGCTTCACCATCATCGACGACCTGCTGCACGGCTACGGCGGCGGCTACCTGCGGCCGATTTTGGGTTCGAAGAGCCGCCCCGCCGGGCCGGTGCCCGAGGAGCCGTTCCAGGCGGGGCAGACCGTGGTGGTGCAGCCCAACGTGGTGACGCGCGACCGCAAGGCCGGCGTGCAGACCGGACAGCTTGTGCTGATCACCGAAAGCGGCGTCGAGAGCCTGCAGCAATTCCCGCGCGGGTTCGCTCGCCTCTGACGCACTCCAACCCGGGGGGTCGTGCTTAACGGGAATTAGCCATATGGCGCGCCGCGCGAGGAAGCGCGACAGGCGCGGAAAATCGATTAAGGTTTATCGTTTCTGCGCGCGCCAGGCATTCGATTCAAATGCAAATTCGCGCTCTCAGATTTCATAAACAATACCGCTTCAACCAATCTTCAGCATAGCCGGATTTGCGGAATTCATTTCACCAATCCGATACCACCGGCCTTCGATATTCGCTCCGACAAGAACGCAAGAACACCGGCGTCTTTCGGGGACAGTGACGTGCGTAAAAGCACCATCGTGATGATCGCCTTTGCCGTGATGTTCGGCCTGCTGGCGGTCTTCGTCGCGCAGACCTGGCTCAACAGCGCTGCCGAGCAGCGGATGAAGAGCCTTGAGGCCAACAAGAAGCCGGTCTCGACGCGCACGATCGTGGTTGCGGCAAAGCCGCTGCGCTTCGGCAACGAGGTCACGCGCGATCATCTGCGCGAGGTGGCGTGGCCCGAGGCGTCGCTGCCCGCGGGCTCGTTCGCCAAGGCCGATGAAATTCTCGCCAGCGGCAAGCGTGTCGCGCTCGCGGCGGTCGAGCCGAACGAGCCGGTGCTGGCCTCGAAGATGACCGGGCCGGGCCAGCGCGCCACGCTGTCGGCGATGATCCGCGACGGGCTCAAGGCCGTCACGATCCGCGTCAACGACGTGGACGGTGTCGGCGGCTTCGTGCTGCCGGGCGATCATGTCGACGTGTCGCTGACGCGCCAGATCGACAAAGGCAACGCCACGTCGGAGGTCGTGCTGCAATACGTGCGCGTGCTCGCCGTCGATCAGATCGCCGACGAGCGGTTCGAGAAGCCCGCCGTGGTCAAGGCGGTCACGCTCGAAGTCGACGCGGGTGGCGGGCAGAAGCTGTCGCTGGCTGCCTCCGTCGGCACCCTGTCGCTGATGCTGCGCAAGGCCGGCGAGGCCAACAATCAATACACCCGCCGCATCACGCTCAGCGATCTCTCGGGACCGACCACGCCGGCGGCGCAGGAAAAGAAGGGCGTGACCGGCATGACGACGGTCGCGGTACGCCGCGCGTCGTCGCGCGAGGAATACAGCGTTCCGATCGAGAATTCGAATTTGCAGCTCGCGGCCGACGGGGGTCGGTAGCGGGCTGATCACAGGGGCTACGGGGAAGGCGAAAACAAAATGGGTGGGGTTATGGGGGCTGAACGGGCGACGGCGCGCTGGCGCGCGCGAATCGTCGCGGTGATGGTTGCGGCGCTCGGCGTCGCGTTCTGCGGCGAAGCGGCCGCGCAGCGGTCGATCCAGATCGGCGGGGCCAAGCGCACCGCGACGGTTGCGGTGTATATCGGCAAGACCGAGGACGTTCGCACCGACACGAGCTTTGTCGAGCTCACGGTGGGCGACCCGGATGTGGCGGACGTCAATCCGCTGACCGACCGCTCGCTCTCCATCCTCGGCAAGAAGAACGGCACCACCCGCGTGTCGGCCTATGCCGAGGGCAAGAAGCTGATCGGCGTGTTCGACGTCGAGGTGGTCTACGACACCTCGCTGCTCAACACCGAAATCCAGCGCCGCTTTCCGAATGCCAGGCTCCGGGTGAGTTCGGTCAACGGCCGGCTGATGCTCTCGGGCACCGCGCCGGACGGCCCGACGGTCGACAAGGCGGTGGTGATCGCCAAGCAGTTCGGTCCCGACGTGATCAACACCGTCAGTGTGATGTCGCCGCAGCAGGTCATGCTCGAGGTGCGGTTCGTCGAGGCCAACCGCACCGCGGGCCGCGATCTCGGCGTGCAGTGGAACGTGTTCGGCCAGCATTCGAACTACAACCTCGGCAACCGCACGCCGGTGGGCCAGCTTCCGGTGACGCCGACCGGTACGAGCCTGTTCCACCAGCCCGGCGTCACCTCAGGTGGTCCGAACGTTGCGGGTTCCGGTGCCAGGATTTCACCGATCGAGATCGCGGGTCTGCTCTCGGGCACTGCGCCGTTCGGCGTGATCGTCCAGAAGATGGTCATGGGCGGCCGGGACATCGACATGATCATCCAGGCGCTGGAGCAGAAGGGCATCGCCCGTGCGCTTGCGGAGCCCAATCTCGTAGCGCTGTCGGGCGACACCGCGAGTTTCCTCGCCGGCGGCGAATATCCGGTGCCGGTCCCCGGCGCGCTCGGCCAGGTCACCATCGACTACAAGCGCTACGGCGTCGGCCTTGCCTTCACGCCGACCGTGCTCGGCGGCGGCCTGATCAACCTCAAGATCGAGCCGGAGGTCAGTCAGCTCGACACCAGCCACCCGGTGACGGTCGCGGGCATCTCGGTGCCGCCGCTGATCGTGCGCCGCGCCTCGACCACGGTCGAGCTGCGCGACGGCCAGAGCTTCGTGATCGGCGGCCTGCTGCAGAGCAGCGGCCAGAACGCGATCTCGCAGCTTCCCTGGGTCGGCGACGTTCCGGTGCTCGGCGCGCTGTTCCGCAGCACGTCGTATCAGAAGAACGAAACCGACCTCGCCATCATCGTCACGCCGCGGCTGGTCCGTCCGGCGCGGCCCGGCGACGTCATCAAGACGCCGCTCGACCAGACGCTGCCGCCGAACGACGTCGATCTGTTCCTGATGGGCAAGACGGAAATTCCGCGGTCGACCGCGCGGCTGCTCGAAGGCGTGCCGCCGCGCGAATACGCCGGTCATGTGCTCGATCTGCCGAAGGGAGGCGCCCGTGTGGTTTCGGTCCGCAACTAAGCCGCTCGCCGCGGCGGTGCTCGGCGCGATGCTCGCCGCAATGCTCGGCGGCTGCTCGGACATGTATTACGACCGCCGCGACACGATCTCGCTCGTCTCCGGCGAGGCGATGGCCGCCAATCGCGTGACGCACGTCATCGACCCGTGGCCGCCGTACGCGGCGAACCGCAACATCGCCTACAACGGCGAGAAGGCGGCGGTCGCAGTCGAGCGCTATCGCACCGGCCGGGTGATCCCGCCGGTCAACACGACCACCAGCTCCGCGGCCTACAGCCAGGCGGCGCAGCAGGCGCAGTCCGCGGCCAACGGCCAGGCGTCGTCGGCCCCGGCCGGCAGCAGCAACGGTCAGACGAAGTAGCGGCGCAAACGTCAAGGATTCGGATCGGCGCATGAGCAAGTCGGGCACGAACGGGACCAGCGTCGCGGTGCTCACCGCGGATTCCGCGTTCGAGCAGGCGTTGCGCACGACGTTTGGCGCGAGCGGCCAGATCGACCTTCGCGTCACGTCCGGCTCGATCTCCACCGTGGACGAGTTCCGCGTCGACGGCGCGACCGTCGTCATCATCGACCTCGACGCGGGCCGCGGCGAAGAGATGCAGGCGCTGGAGCGCATGATGCTGCGCTCGGGCGGCGGGCCGCCGGTGGTGGTGGTCACGCAGGGCTTCGACGCCGGCGTGGCGCGCAGCCTGTTGCAGATGCGCGTGGCGGACTTCCTGGTCAAGCCGGTGCAGCCGCTGGAGCTGGTCAGGACCTGCGCCCGCGTCGCGCGCTCGAACGTCACCGAGACCGCCGAGGCGCAGATTTACACGTTCATTCCCGCGGTCGGCGGCGCGGGCGTCACCACGCTCGCGATCCAGACCGCGCTGCTGCTGCTCAGCAGCGGACAGCGCGTGCGGCCGACCACGTGCCTGGTCGACCTCGACTTCCAGCACGGCGCCTGCGCCGACTATCTCGACCTCGAGCCGCGGCTCGACCTCAAGGAGATCGAACCGCGCCCGGAGCGGCTCGATCGCCAGCTTCTGGAGATCATGCTGTCGCACCATGCCTCGGGCCTCGAGGTGATCGCCGCGCCGAACCGGCCGGCCGAGATGCGGACCTTCGATCCCGACATGGTGACGCGGCTGCTCGATCTCGTGTCGTCGCACTTCGACTATGTCGTCATCGACATGCCGCGCACCTGGTTCTCGTGGACCGACAGCGTGCTGCTCGGCTCGAACCGGCTGTTCATCGTCAGCGAAATGACCGTGCCGAGCCTGAAGCATGCCAAGGGGCTGGTCGGCGCGATCCGCGAGCGGCTCGGCGACGGGCCGAAGCCGCAGGTGATCGTCAACCGGTTCGAGCAGCGGATGTTCGACGCCGGCCTGAAGAAATCCGATCTCGAGCAGGCGCTCGGGCCCGATCTCGCCGGCACCGTGCCGAACAACTACCGGCTGGTGCGCGAGGCGATCGATCGCGGCGTTCCGCTCGAAGAGGTCAAGCCCGGCAACAACATCTCCCTGCAGCTCAAGCGGCTGATGCTGCCGCAGGCGGCCGCCAAGGCGCCCGCCGCCGACGCCCAGGGCCTGATGAAGAGGCTTTCGCTGTCGCTTGCGAAATAGCGCCGCGGACGGGCGCAGATCAAGAACCGGAACGACGTGACCATGACTGGCCGCTTTACCGCACGACGCTTCGCTGCCGAACCGGTGCCGGTTGCCGCTCTGGAGCCGCCGCCCGCGCCGCCGGTCGAGCCTGCGCCGGCCGAAGCTCCGGTCATGTCGTTCATGACCGTGCCGGAGCCGGTCAAGGTGCCGGCCGAGCCGGCCAACCCGCTGCACTCCGACAAGTATCTCGACGCCAAGGTCCGCCTGCACCGGCGGCTGATCGAGGAGATCAATCTTTCGGCCCTGGAGAAGCTGCCCGAAGACGAGATGCGGCAGCACATCCAGCAGCTCGTCACGCAATACACCGTGAGCGAGCGGCTGGCGCTCAACACCCACGAGCTCAACGGGTTCGTCTCGGAAATCCTCGACGAGATGACCGGCCTCGGGCCGCTGGAGCCGTTGCTGAAGGACCCGACGATCAGCGACATTCTCATCAACGGCCACGAGTCGACCTTCGTCGAGCGCGGCGGTCTGCTCGAGCCGATCGCCTGCCGCTTCAAGGACGAAGCGCACCTGCTGCGCATCATCAACAAGATCGTCTCGGCGGTCGGCCGGCGGGTCGACGAATCGCATCCGCTGTGCGACGCCCGCCTGCTCGATGGCTCTCGCGTGAACGTGGCCGTGCGGCCGATCGGCGTCGACGGTCCGCTGGTGTCGATCCGCAAATTTTCCAAGAAGCCGTTCAACCTGAGCAAGCTCGTCGACATCGGCGCGATCAAGCCGCAGATGGCGGAGCTTTTGGCTGCGGCCGTGAAGTGCCGCATTACCACGATCATCTCCGGCGGCACCGGCTCGGGCAAGACGACGATGCTCAACGCGCTGTCGGCGTTCATCTCCGAGAAGGAGCGGCTGATCACCATCGAGGACGCCGCCGAATTGCAGCTCCAGCAGCCGCACGTGGCGCGGATGGAGACGCGACCGCCGAACATCGAAGGCAAGGGCGAAATCCGTCAGCGCGAGCTGGTCAAGAACGCGCTGCGCATGCGGCCCGAGCGCATCATCCTCGGCGAGTGCCGCGGCGAGGAGGCCTTCGACATGCTGCAGGCGATGAACACCGGCCACGAAGGCTCGATGGCGACCATTCACGCCAACAACCCGCGCGAGGCGATCTCGCGGCTCGAGCAGCTGGTCGGCATGGCCGGCCTGCCGATGACCATCGCGTCGATCCGCGGGCAGATTGCCGCGGCCGTGCGCATGATCGTGCAGCTGCAGCGCATGTCCGACGGCAAGCGCCGCGTCACCTCGGTCGCCGAGATCACCGGCATGGAAGGCGACATCGTGCAGATGCAGGAAATCTACAAATACGTCCGCACCAGCACGAGCGACGACGGCACGGTCGAGGGCCACTTCGTCGCGACCGGCGTGCGCCCGCGCTTCCTCGGCGAGCTCGCGGCGCGCGGGATCAAGATCCCCGGCAGCTATTTCGATCCCAGCAAGCCGCTGTAGCCGATGCCGTTCGAGATCGATCCGCTCTACGTGATCTACCTGTTCGTGGCGCTGGCCGCGGGTCTGTTCGTCGAAGCGGTCTATCTGCTGGTCGTCCCGTCGCGCTCCTACCGCAAGAACATCAACCGCCGCCTCAAGCTGATGGACGGCCAGCCCGACCGCGAGTCGATCCTGGTGCAGATCCGCCGCGAGCGCGGACTGTCGAGCGGCGGCGACTACCGGCTGCCGCTGGTGGCGCTGAACCGGCTGATCCTGCAATCGGGCCTGACCGTCGGCATCGGCAAGTTTGCGATCTATGCCGGCGGTGCCGCCCTGTTCGTCTTCAGCGCGCTGATGCTGACGCGCGGCGATCTTCTGCAGGCGCTGGGCGCCGGCCTGTTCTGCTGCACGCTGCTGCCGCTGCTGGTGCTCAGGTTCAAGCGCAGCCGGCGGCAGAAGCAGTTCGGCGCGCAATTCCCCGATGCGCTCGACATCATCGTGCGCAGCCTGCGCGCCGGCCATCCGGTGCCGATCGCGATCGCGATGGTGGCGCGCGAGATGGCCGATCCGGTCGGCAGCGAGTTCGGCATCGTCGCCGACGAGATCACCTATGGCGCCGATCTCGAGACCGGCATGCGCAATCTCTATTTCCGCATCGGCCAGGAGGACCTGCCGCTGTTCGTCACCGCGGTCGCGATCCAGAGCTCGACCGGCGGCAATCTCGGCGAGATCCTGGAGAATCTCTCGGGCGTGATCCGCGAGCGCTTCAAGATGCGCCGCAAGGTCCGCGCGCTGGCGTCCGAGGGCCGCGCCTCGGCGATGATCCTTTCGTCATTGCCGATCCTGATGTTCCTGGTGATCCAGGTCATCACGCCGAACTTCTACGCCAGCGTCTGGCACGAGGACATCACCAAGATCGCCCTCGCCTGCGCCGGCGCCTGGATGGGGCTCGGCAATCTCATCATGTTCCGCATGGTCAACTTCAGGATCTAGCGCATGTCCCGGAAAAGTGGGCAGCGGTTTTCCGAAAGGGACATGCGCCAATGCGAGTAGGCGAGGGTTGACCGGATGGGGGCGATCGACATGTTTCTCGCCGAAGGCAACTCCACCATGGTGGCGCTGCTGGTGTTCCTGGCCGCGACCACGCTCGCGTTCAGCATCATGGCGGTGGTGCGGGTGCAGGGTTCGGTGAAGCGCCGCGCCGCCACCATCGGCCGCGTCGGCGGCGACGCGAGCGCCGGCAATTCGCGCTCGCTGCGGCATTCCAGCCTCAAGGCTGCGCAGCGCGTCATCGACTACACCACCCGGCACTACAACTCCGGCGCTGCCGAGGAAACCAAGGTGCTGCGCCGCCGGATGATCATGGCCGGCATCTACGACGAGAGCGCGGTGGCCTATTTCTTCCTCGGCCGCACCGGGCTCGCGGTCGCGCTTGCGGCGCTCGCGTACTTTTTCCTGCCGGTGGAGCACGGCAGCGCGCATCACTGGCTGTTCGCCGGCGTTGCCGGCCTCGTCGGCTATCTCGGGCCGAGCCTCTACATCGACAACCGCATCAAGACGCGGAAGCTGGAGCATCGGGCCGGCTTCCCGGATTTCATGGACCTGCTGGTGGTCTGCGCCGACGCCGGCCTGAGCATGGAGGCCTCGCTCGACCGCGTCGGCCGTGAGCTCGGCGTCTCCTATCCGTCGCTCACCGCCAACATCCACATGGCGTGCCTGGAAATCCGCGCCGGCCGCACCATGAGCGAGGCGCTGGAGCATCTCGGCGACCGGCTCGGCATCGACGAGGCGCGCTCGTTCGCGACCCTGATCCAGCAGTCGGAGGAACTCGGCTCGAGCATCACCGACGCACTGCGGGTCTATTCCGACGACATGCGCCACAAGCGGCTGTCGCGCGCCGAGGAAAAGGCCTACAGCCTGCCCGCCAAGCTCGCGGTGCCGATGATGCTCTGCATCTTTCCGGTGCTGTTCGTCGTCATCCTGCTGCCGGTGTTCGTCCGGCTCTACCTCGGGAATTACTGACTACAGCGAGGCGTTGGTGAAGTTCTGCTCCGGGATCGGCGCCGGCGGTCGCGGCGGCGTGCTCCTCTCGAGCCATCCGGACGGCGGCTGCGCCCACTGCGAGAGGCGTTGCGCCGCGGCCGTCACGCGCTGCCAGCCCGTGACGATGAAGTTGTCTCTGCCGGTCGCGGGCGGCGTTGCCGGTGCGGGCTCGGGAGCCGGCGGCTCGGCCGGAGCGACCATTGCCGGCTCGGCCGCGGCAACGCGGCGCTGCTGCTGCTGCGCGGGCGGGTTCGCCGCGACGGTCTTCGGCTTTGCGCCGCGCGGTGCAGGAGCTTTCGCCGCGCTCGCATCGGGCTCGGGGGCCCAGTCCGCTTCTGCCTCCGCAGCCTGACGAGGCACGATCCTGACGGTCGCCTCGGCCTGGATCACGGTGGTGGCCGGCGCTGCAGCAGGCGCGGGATCGGGACGCTTGGCGAGGCTGCCGAGCAAGGCGATGCCCACGGCGCTGACGATGACCGCCGGCGCAAGCTGAAATGCCAGCCTGGACGCAAGCCGGCCAGAGTACGGATGTTTCTGAAGCAAGGCTGTTCCCCTCAACCCCTCGAACGGGCGGGACTGCACCAAAGCTCGGCGGCGCGAGCGCGGCGCAATGTTGGAAATTTGTCGGCGGATTTTGCACTTTCGCGTGCGTGTTAACCGGTGCCCTGACCGGAGAAATGCCGAATTCTGCAGCGCTGGCAGAATCTTACATTCCGTTGGGCACCGCAGCGAAATGTTAACCACCCTGCCCTAGCTTGATACCGTCGGAGCGCGGGGAATGGGCGTCAGGGTGGGTCGGGTCGCGTGCGCGGCCGCGTGTCTGTTATGGCTCGCGGGCTGCGAAACCACATCCACCAGCCCGGACAATCCGCTCCGAAAGCTCGCCGACTCGTTCAACCCGCCGTCGCTCGACAAGCCGCTGGACCGCGACGTCACCGGCTCGGTCGATGCGCCGTCCGAGTTTACGCGCGCGCCGTTCCCCGTGCCCGGAACGCCGCCGCCGCTGAAGCCGGAGCTGCTCGGCAGCGATCCCAACGACGACCTCAGCGTCGGCAAGAAATACTATCGCCAGGGCAGCTATGGGCTTGCCGAGCGGCACTTCCGCAAGGCCGTCGAGCTCACGCCGCGCGACGCCGAGGCCTGGGTCGGATTGGCCGCGGCCTACGACCAATTGCATCGCTTCGACCTTGCCGACCGCGCCTATGCGCAGGCGATCAAGCTGATCGGCGAGACGCCGGAGATCATGAACAACCAGGGCTTCTCCTACATTCTCCGCAGCGACTATCGCCGCGCCCGCGCGATCCTGCTCGCGGCGCGGGCCAAGGCGCCGGACAACCCGCACATCGCGGCGAACCTGCAACTGCTCGCCAAGGCCGAGCGCAAGGCCAAGGGCATCAATTAAATTCTCTCCATCTGCGTGGGCGCAGGCGCGGCCGCGGATTGCGCCGGTTCTGCGTGCGTATAACTATGGGAGCGGAGGATCTCGCGTGTTCGACGCGCTTAGAAATTTCGTGTCCGAGCTCGCCAGCGGCGACAAGCAGGCCGGCAACTTTGCCGATGACGATTTCCGCGTGGCCTATGCCGCGCTGCTGGTGCATGCCGCGGCCATTGACGGCGAAGTCTCGGGCGCCGAACGCAGCAAGCTTGTGACGCTGCTGAAGCAGCGCTTCGACCTGGACGACGGCGCCGCGGAACATCTGGTCGAGCGGGCCACGGCGGCGGATGCCAAGGCCGTGGACCTCTATCATTTCACGCGGCTGCTGAATGAGACGCTGGACGAGCCTGGACGGCTGCGCATGATCGAGACGATGTGGACCGTTGCGCTTGCCGACGGCGCTGCCTCCGAATACGAGGATAACCTGATCTGGCGCGTGTCCGACCTGCTCGGCGTCTCGTCGTCGGAGCGGATCGCGCTGCGCCAGCGTGCCGCTGCAGCACGGAGCGGCGGGGCATGAGGCCGGCTGCGGTCATCACCGGCGCGTCGGCCGGCATCGGCGCGGAGCTCGCGCGGGTGTTTGCCGCAAGCGGTCACGATCTCGTGCTGGTGGCGCGCCGCGAGCAGCGGCTGCGCGAGCTTGCCGAGGAGATCGCGGCTTCCGGCCGTCCGAAGCCGCAGGTCGTGGCGATCGATCTTGCGAGACGCGATGCCGGCAACGAGCTCGGCCGCGCGCTCGCCGCGGGCGGTTGCGAGCCGCAATACATCGTCAACAACGCAGGTTTCGGCCTGATCGGTCACGCCGCCGAGCTCGACCGCGCCCCGCAGCTCGAGATCGTCGACCTCAATGCGCGGACCTTGCTCGACCTGTCGCTCGCCTTCGTCGACAGCCTTGCGCGGCATCGCGGCGGCATTCTCAACGTGGCCTCGGTCGCGGGCGTCATGCCGGGTCCGGGCTCGGCGGTCTATTACGCCTCGAAGGCGTTCGCGCTGTCGTTCAGCGAGGCCTTGCATCAGGAGCTGAAGCCGCTGGGTGTCCGCGTCACCTGCCTGTGCCCGGGGCCGGTGCCGACCGAGTTTCAACGCCGCGCCGGCATCGGCGAATCAGCGCCGAACCGGCTGATCGACGTCCCTGCCGCCAAGGTCGCCAAAGCCGGCTACCGTGGCCTGATGCGCGGCAAGCGGGTGGTGGTGCCCGGCCTCCTTCCCAAGCTCCTGTTCGCGCTGGTGCCGCGGATCGTGCCGAAAAATGTCCTGCTGGAGCAGCTTGAAGCGCGGCAGGCGGCGCGGCGCGCAGGCCTTCAACCGGTCAGCCCGCTGGAGCCCTGAAGCGGCGGCATATCGGTCCCGCAGCCGCGATCTTTGCAATTGCGGATCAACCGGATAGGACTGGCATGCCGATTGCCTGATTTGCCGCATGATTCCTTTGCGCCATGGCTCTTTCGAACGTGAGACGTCCGGCACGATGCGCTCGCCGGTCCTGATCGTCCTGCACGGCGAGCTTTCGACGCCGGGCCGGATCGCCATCCAGCTTCGCAACCGCGACATCCCGCTCGACGTGCGGCGTCCGCGCTTCGGCGACCCGCTGCCGGAGACGCTCGAGGAGCACACCGGCGCGATTATCTTCGGCGGACCGCAGAGCGCCAACGACGACGACGAGGTGGTCAGGCGCGAGATCGACTGGATCGGCGTCGCGCTGAAGGAGAAGAAACCCTATCTCGGCATCTGCCTCGGCGCCCAGATGCTGGCGAAGCACCTGGGCGCCCGCGTCTACAAGCACGCCGACGGCCATGCCGAGGTCGGCTACTACCCGATCCGCCCGACCGCCGCGGGCCGCGAGCTCTGCCGCGACTGGCCCGATCATGTCTATCAATGGCACCGCGAAGGCTTCGACCTGCCGGACAAGGCGGCGCTGCTGGCCGAAGGCGATTCATTTCCGGTCCAGGCGTTCAGCATCGACAATCTCGCCTACGCGCTGCAATTCCATATGGACGTGACGCACGCCACCATGTGCCGTTGGACCACGCGCGGGCACGAGCGCATGTCGCTGCCGAACGCCAAGCCGCGCGAAGCGCACTTCGCCGACCGGCTGCAGCACGACCCGGCCTGCCGCGCCTGGCTGACCGAATTCATCGATCAGTGGCTGAAGCCGTGCGAGGCGCCGAAGCCTGCGATCGGCAGCCACAAGCCGCCTCAGCGCCGCGCCTCGAAGCTCTCGACCTTGTAGAGCGGCTCGAACACCTTCCGGCCGACCAGCACCACGATCAGCGCGCCGATGCCGCCGACCAGCACGGCGGGGATGGTGCCGAGCCACGACGCCATCAGGCCGGCGCGGAAGTCGCCGAGCTGATTGGACGCCGTGACGAACAGCGAATTCACCGCGCTCACCCGGCCGCGCATGTCGTCGGGGGTCTCGAGCTGAATGAGCGTCATGCGGATGACGACGCTCAGCATGTCGGCCATGCCGAGAATGCCGAGCAGCAGCATCGACAGGATCAGCGAACGCGAAAATGCAAAGGCGATGATGGCGACGCCATAAGTCGCGACCGCGCCGAACATGATCCGGCCGACGTGCCGCCGCGGCGGCCGGTGCGCCATGAAAATCGCCACCGCCAATGCACCGACGCCGGGCGAGGCGCGGAGCAGGCCCAGTCCCCAGGCGTCCGTATGGAACACGTCGCGGGCGAACACCGGCAGCAGTGCAAACACGCCGCCCAGCACCACCGCAAACAGGTCGAGTGTGATGACGCCGAGCACGATCGGGTTGTGCCGCATATAGAAGAAGCCGGCGAACAACATGGACAGGCTGAGGGGTTCGCGCGAGGTGGCGGTGCGCTCGGCTTTGACGTTGCTGATCAGGATGCTGGAAGTGACGTAGAGCGTTGCGCACAGTCCGTAGACCAGGATCGGGCTCACCGCGTAGAGCAGCCCGCCCGCGGCCGGCCCGCCGATCACCGCGACCTGCGTCGCCGAGGCGCCGGCTGCGGTGGCGCGCGCCAGCAAGGACATCGGGACAATTCCCGGAAGCAGCGTGGAGAGCGTGGTCTGCTCGAAGGCGCGGGCCGAGCCGGTGACGAACACCACGGCGAGCAGCGATTCCCGTGTCATCCAGCCGCCCGCGCTGCCGATCGCGAGCGTCACACCGGCAAGCCCGGCAATGAGCTGGCAGATGCTGATGATGCGGCGGCGGTCGTAGCGGTCGGCGACATGGCCCGCCACCAGCACGAACAGCGCGGCCGGTACAAATTGAGTCAATCCGACCAGCCCGAGGTCGAGCGGATCGCGGGTCAGGTCGTACATCTGCCAGGCCACCGCGACGGTCTGCATCTGCAGCGCCACGGTGCTGGAGACGCGGGAGATCCAATAGAGCGCGAACGGCCGATGCCGCCTGAGCCGCGCGCCGGAGCCGTCCGCCGATGTCATGGACACGTTTTGACCTTTTTCCGGCCTATGAATAGCAACTGCAAATGCATGGGGAACCGCGGAACTCTATAGGATTGTAGGGGTTCGCGGGCTAGCGGGGGCGCTGGGCATGACTATCTTCAAAAGAAGTTCGTGCGGCCCGGTCGTGGGGGATGGGGCCGCGTTACGTCCGGTGGCCGCGTCAGCCGCGACCCTCGCACCCGCAGTGGCCCGACGGGCTGGCAGGAGCGCCGCATGCTGGACCTCAAGCTGAAGCAAAGCCCGGAGCCGCTGCTGTCAGGCTCGCTGGAAAGCGAGCTGCAGGCCGCCGGCGAAATCCTGGAGCTTTTGCCGATCGCCACCTGCATCTGCGATTCGGCCGGCCGCATCGTCCATTACAACCGCCGCGCCGCCGAGCTTTGGGGACGCTCCCCGGATCCCGACCAGAGCCATGACGATTTCACCGCGCACAACCGGTTCTTCAACATCGACGGCAGCGAGTTGCCGCGCTCCAAGGTGGCCGAGGTGCTGCACACCGGCCAGGCGGTGCGGGACGAGGAGATCTTGGTCGAGCGGCCGAACGGCGAACGGCTGTTCGTGCTGCTGAGCATCGATCCGATCCGCGACGTGCGCGGCAAGCTCATCGGCGTCATCAACTGCTTCCAGGATGTCAGCGAGCGTTACCGGATGCTCGAGGCGATCAGCCGGAGCCAGCACGAATTGCGCGAGCAGCAGGAGCGCTGGAACTCGACCTACGAGCATGCCGCAATCGGCATCGTCGAGATCGACGCGGAGGGCCGCTTCCTGCGCGTCAACGAGGCAATCTGCTCGATCGTCGGCGGCACGCGCGAGGAGCTGCTCGGCTGGAAGCTGTTCGGCCGCACCCACCCGGACGATCGCGACGTCGACGGCGAGCTTTACCGCAAGCAGGTGGCCGGCGAGATCGGCTTCTATTCGATCGAGAAGCGGTTCAACCGCAAGGACGGCCGCACGATCTGGATGGGCGTGCGCTCGTCGACGGTGCGCGACGACGACGGAAAATTTCTTTACGGCGTGCGCGTGGTGCAGGACATCACCGAGCGCAAGGAGGCCGAGGAACGGCAGAAGCTGCTCGTCGACGAGCTCAACCACCGGGTCAAGAACACGCTTGCCACCGTGCAATCGCTGGCGACGCAGACCGCGCGCGGCACCGACTCGCCGGAGGCATTTCGTCAGGCGTTCGAGGGGCGGTTGATCGCGCTCAGCCAGGCCCATGACCAGCTCACGCTGCGGCACTGGCGGAACGCGGACCTGCGCGACATCGTCAGGGGGTCGACCGGGCCTTATCTCTCGCGGCCGGAGGAGCAGATCAGGATCGAAGGCGACGCGATCACGCTGACGCCGCGGGTGGCGCTGACGCTCGCGCTGGTGCTGCACGAGCTGACCACCAACGCCTCGAAGTACGGCGCGCTGTCGGTGCCGGAGGGCCGGATCGAGATCGGTTGGCGCGTCGAGGCGCGGCCCGACAAGCCGCCGCGGCTGAACATCGAATGGCGGGAATGCGCCGGACCGCCGGTGGAAGCGCCGGCGCGGCCGGGATTCGGCTCGCGCTTCATTCAGGGCAGTGTCGCCACCGAGTTGCAAGGCGCGGCGCGCATGGAATTCGAGCCGCAGGGCCTGCGCTGCACGATCGACATTCCGCTTCGCCCGGACAAGCCCAAGCCGTAACGACGCCGGCCACGTCCAGGCGGCTACGCCACACCGCCGCGATAGTAGATCACCACGACGTGCTCGGCCTCGGCGAAGAACAGCCAGCGTTCGGTGAGCACGCCGATGGCGGCGCTGCAGACCGATAGCGCCGTGAGCGCAATGGTCAGCGCGTTCGGCATCCTCAGCAACAGCAGCGCGATGGCGGCAAGCAGCGGTACGACGAACAGCAACACGACCGTGAGGATCCGCAGCTTCCGCGCATGGCGTCGCGCCACCTGGTAGCCCATCTCGCGCATCACGAAATTCGGTTGCGTGTGCGGCGGATCGAGCGGACGCACCGTGCCGAGCGGACCCAGGCCCGTCGCCGATTCGGCGGTGTAGGTTTTTTCTGCGCGGTCGATGGCGGACCAGTAGCGCACCTTGAGATCGCAGCCGAGCGCCAACAGCAGCGCGCTTGCGCTCACCGCCCAGCGGATTTCGTAGCCGAACACCGCGAGCAGGAGGCCCAGCAGCAGGCTGCCGGTCGCCAGCGCCAGCACCAGATAGATCGGCGCAACGATGCCCTGGTTCCAGGCGCGGATGGTCGGCAGCGACGCGTAGATCTTTCCGGTGCACCACACCGTCACGACCGCGCACGGCACCGACAGAGCCGCACCGGTGGCAATCTGCCCCGGTGTGAACTCGCCAAACACCCAGCCGAGCCCGAGTGCCGCCACCGGCAGGTAGGTGACGATGGCAGCCACTCCCTCGCGCGACAGCCACGACGTTCGCACCTGCGACAGCGCCCGCCACGCCCGTCCCGGACGCCCGAGATGCAGCGTCGAGGCGAGAAGCCCGAGCGTGACCAGCGCCACCGATGTTCCGAGCGCAAAAAAGCCGAACGCGGGATCGCGCGGCAGGCCGAACAAGATGGCGAGCGAAAGCCCGATCAGCAGGCCGTAGCCTGCGCCGGACGCGGTGGTGAAGATGATGACCGAATAGGCGGGATGCATCGGGAGGTCAGCGCGAGAGCGTCCTGTCGGCCCAGGCGAAGAAGCGCTCGGCGAGCGAGCCGGGGCTGTCCGCGGGCGTCTCGGCGGCGGGTTGTGGGGAGGTCGCCGCCTGATCGCGGCGCGGCCGCGGCGGCAGATATTTGTTGGTCGGCTTGAAGCCCATTTCCGGCAGCAGGTCGAAGCCGCCGCGCTCCTTCACGAGCTGCGACACCGCGCTCGCCGGGTCGCCGAGATCGCCGAAATGCCGTGCGCCGGTCGGGCAGGCGCGCACGCAGGCCGGGACACGGTCCTCCGGCGCGAACGTCGTGTTGTAGATGCGGTCGACGCACAGCGTGCACTTCTTCATCGTGCCGTCGTCGTAGTCGTATTCGCGCGCGCCATAGGGGCAGGCCCAGGAGCAGAGCTTGCAGCCGATGCAGGTGTCGGGATTGACCAGCACGATGCCGTCGGAGGCGCGCTTGTAGGAGGCGCCGGTCGGGCAGACCGTGACGCAGGCCGGCGTCTCGCAATGCAGGCAGGAGCGCGGGAAATGCACGGTGCGGCTCGAAGCGCCGTCGCCCACCTCATACGAATGCACGCGGTTGAGCCACGCGCCGTGCGGATCGGCGCCCTGCTGGTCCTGGTCGGTCAGCGGGGCCGAATAGCCGCCGGCGTTCCATTCCTTGCAGCTTGTCGCGCAGGCGTGGCAGCCGACGCAGGTGTCGAGATCGATCACCAGCCCGAGCTTCGTGCCGGTCTCCCGCGGCAGCGCCGTCATGCTGCGGCCTCCGGCTTTGTTGCAAATTCCGCCGGCAGCGGCTCGAAGCGCGGCGCGGTCTCGCCTTGCTCGTCCGGCGCGGCTTTCTCGATTGTGACGCGCAGGTCGTACCACGCCGCCTGCCCGGTGATCGGATCGCTGTTGGAGAAGCGGTAGCCGCCCTCGCGCTCGGGCAGGAGCTCGGTGATCAGATGGTTGAGCAGGAAGCCGCGCGTGGCCTCCGGCGCGTCAGGATCGAGCGCGGCGGCGCCGCCGCGGCGGCCGATCGCGTTCCAGGTCCACACCGTGTCGGGGTTGACGCCCTCCATCAGCCGGACGCGGCCTTTGACGCGGCCGATCGGGCTCTTGATCCAGACCCAGTCGTCGTCGGCGATGCCGAGCGCCGTCGCCCGCTCGCGGTTCATGTACAAGCTGTTCTCCGCAGTGATCTGCCTGATCCAGCCGTTGTGCGTGCCCCACGAGTGATAGATGTGCATCGGCCGTTGCGTGATCGCCGACATCGTGAAGCCGCTGTCGTCGAGCGTGTCGCTGTCGAACGGCGGATACCAGAACGGGATCGGATCGAAGTATTTTTCGATGCGCGCGCGATGCGTGTCCGGCGTCTTGATGGCGCCGTGGCCGCGCGCCGACAGGCGGAATTTCTGCAACGGCTCGAGATAGAGCTGGAACACCACCGGCGCTGCCGCGCCGATGAAGCCGACATCCTTGGCCCAGTCGAGGTAGGCCTGGTTGGCGTGCTTGTAGTAGCGCTGCTCGGGCGCGAGATGGTGTTGATGGAAGCAGCCGTTCTCGATGTAGGCCTCGAGCTGCTTCGGGTTCGGCGCGCCGCGACCGTAAGCCTGGCCGTCGTCGCCGCGGAAGCCGGCGAGCGAGCCGATGCCGGGCATCCGCTCGTGCAGCACGATGTAATCGGCATAGCCCTCGGGAAAGCAAGGCTCGCCGTTGCCGGTGACGAAACCCGGCAGCTTCAGCCGCGTGGCAATGTCGATCAGCACGCTTTGGAACGGCCGCACATCGCGGTCGGGCCGCACCACCGGCTGGCGGATCGCGTCGGCCGGGCCCTCCGGGCTCGAGATCGGGCGATCGAGCAGCGAGATGCAGTCCCAGCGCTCGAGATAGGTGGTGTCCGGCAGGATCAGATCGGCATAGGCGACCATCTCCGACGAATAGGCGTCGGAATAGATGATCTTCGGGATTTGGTAGTCGCCGGTCGCCGGGTCCTTCGCGGTCAGGTGCTTCAGCACGGCTGGAATGTTCATCGACGAATTCCAGCTCATGTTGGCCATGTACATGAACAGGACGTCGACCGGATAGGGATCGCCCAGCGCGGCATTGGTGATGACCATGTGCATCAACCCGTGGGCGGCGAGCGGCGCGTCCCACGAATAGGCCTTGTCGATGCGCTGCGCGCGGCCTTTTGCTCCCACCAGCAAATCTTCCGGCCCTTGCGGAAAGCCGAGCGGCGCGCCTTTCAGCGGCGCATTGGGCTCGGTGGCGCGGGCCGGGCGGTTCGGCGGCGGCGTCGGCCGCGGGAATGGCGCCTTGTAGCGGAAGCCGCCGGGGCAATCGATCGAGCCGAGCAGGATCTGCAGCAGATGCAGCAGCCGGCAGGTCTGGAAACCGTTGGAATGGGCGGAGATGCCGCGCATGGCATGCATCGACACCGGTCGGCCCACGGTCTTCTCGTGGCGGCGTCCGGCCCAGTCGGTCCAGGGCTGGTCGAGCGTGATCTGCTGCTCGAAGGCCGCATGCGCGAGCTCCTGCGCGATGCGCCGGATGGTCTCGGCGGGGATGCCGGTCTTCTCGGCAGCTCTTTCCGGCGTGTGCTCTTTGGACAGGAAGCGCTCGGCGATCAGCGCAAAGCTCGGGCGGGCGCTGCGCCCGTCCGCGAGCTTGAACGTGCCGACCAGCGCCGGAGCGATGTCGATGCGCGCGGCATCGACGACCGCTCCGGTGGTCTTGTCGAAGGCGAGCGGCTTGCCGTCCTGGTCGCGGGCGAACAGCCCGTCGTCCGCCGCCCCCGGACTGTCGATCACCAGCCAGTGCGCGTTGGTGTAGCGGGCGAGATAGTCGAGATCGATCTTCTGCGCCCGCATCAGCTCGTGGATCAGCGCGCCGACGAACACGCCGTCGGTTCCGGGCCGGATGCCGACCCACTCGTCGGCGATCGCGCCGTAGCCGGTGCGGATCGGATTGACCGCGACGATCTTGACGCCCTTTTCCTTGAGCTTGCCGAGCGCCGTCTTGATCGGGTTCGAAGCATGATCTTCCGCCACGCCGAACAGCATGAAATATCGGGTGTGCTCCCAGTCCGGTTCGCCGAACTCCCAGAACGAGCCGCCGAAGGTGTAGAGCCCGGCAGCCGCCATGTTCACCGAGCAGAAGCCGCCATGGGCGGCGAAATTCGGCGTGCCGTATTGCTGGGCGAACCAGCCGGTCAGCGCCTGGCTCTGGTCGCGGCCGGTGAAGAAGGCCAGCCGCGTCGGGTCGCGGCCGCGCACCGCCTTGAGCCAGGCGGTCGCGGTCTGCAGTGCCTCTTCCCAGGTGATCTCCTCGAACTCGCCCGACCCGCGCGGGCCGACGCGCTTCATCGGCGCGCGCAGCCGCGACGGCGAGGTGTGGGTCATCAGGCCGGCCGAGCCTTTGCCGCAGATCACGCCCTTGTTGACCGGGTGGTCGCGGTTGCCGTCGATGTAGCGGACCTTGCCGTCCTTCAAATGCACGCGGATGCCGCAGCGGCAGGCGCACATGTAGCAGGTGGTGGTCTTGATCTGGTCGGCAGACGGCACGGACAGCGCTATGTCCGGATCATGGTGTCCCATTACGCTGCGTTCCTGTGGCCTCTCAGGGAACGTCTTCGCTGCGCCGCGGGCGTTCCATGGCATCTTGTTCTCCATTTCACAGTGCCATCGGCATTCGCCTGGTACAACGCCCACAGCCGCAGACCCGGCAATTCGTGGCGCAGGACATGTCCGTCATGCACAGCCATCTCTCATTCCGCCCAGCGGGAATGAAGCATTGGCCAAAAGAAGCGGCCCTAGGATAGGAAACCTGGATCTTGAAGAAATCAGTCGGTTGGTGGAGCCGAGCGGGATCGAACCGCTGACCTCCTCATTGCGAACTCGGATGGGCTAAAAGTCGCACGGCGGCAGTGGACGGCATCTGCGAAAAAACGCCCAAGTTTCGTAGCGAAAAGTAACTATAGCTCAATCTCGCCTCCTCATTGAAAGTCCAGTTTTTAGGAATTTGATGCTACTTACGGACGAATCGCACGGCGCGAAACGTCTAGGAGTGGCATATGTCTCGGGCCCGACTTGGCAAACTTACGGACAGTTATGTCGAGCACTTGAAACCGCAACCCAACGGTCGCGAGCGCATCGTTCGTGACGGCGCCTTGCCCGGCTTCTTGGTGCGCGTCGGACCGCGCAAGCGCAGTTTCGAGTTGCGAATTGAGAAAAGGCCGAAGGTCACGCGGCAGCTGGGCCACTGGCCAAATGTCCGAGCCAGCGAGGCACGCAAAATCGCCGAGGAGTTTTGGGAAAAGCATCAACGCGGTGAACCGCTCGACGATGGACCCCGCAAAGGAGAAGAGACGATCGCGAGTACGTGGCCCTTGTTCAAGGCTCGCTTGGTAGATGACGGCAAGTCCGCACGGACCATTGAATCATACGAAGATCTATTGAACCGGATTAGTGAGGACGTGAAAGAACGTCCGTTGCGTGAATTGGGCGCTGACCCGACCATTATGGAGTCGGAGGTCGCCCGAATCCGCAAGGTGCTCGGCAACAAACCGCGCGGCGGGCGCGCGACTGCAACTGGCGTTGCGCGGTTCGTTTCTACGATCTTCAATTTCGCGAAACGACGCAACCCGCTGCTTCCCGGTAACCCAGTGAGCGCGGTCTCCACGGTGGATCCTAAACGCCATGATCTGCCCATTCTAAGGGTTGAAGACCTCCCCAGCTGGTTGTCGGCGGTTCAAAGGATCCCTCGAGAACAGCACCGCGAGGCGCATCTGTTCGCTCTACTCAGCGGTTTACGTCGAAACACACTTGTTGAGCTGGAGTGGAAGCACCTGGATCTTGGGCGTCGATGCATTCGCATCGTGAAGCCAAAGTATGGAGAGGACAGGGCGGGTGCCGTCCGGAAAGTGGTTGGAATTCGGTGCGGCGCGATCTCCGATAACACGAGGGTATCGTTTCAGGCTGC
>JAIESI010000032.1 GCA_019746135.1 Xanthobacteraceae bacterium | reverse complement strand
CGCAGCCTGAAACGATACCCTCATGTTATCGGAGATCGCGCCACGCCGAATTCCAACCACTTTTCGGACAGCACCCCGGGAGGATCGCAGAACCACAGACATGGTCGATGACGACGGCTTCGTCTGACCGGGCCGGACACGATTGAGATGTGCCCCATGGAGGTGACTGCGAACTCGCGTATCGTGGGATGCCGGCAGCTTACTCGGCACAGGTGAGCGGGCGCCGCCCGATGCGTTGACGAGAAGGAGCAAGCGAGATGTTCCTCAATCCGGATCACGTTACTATCGCGGTGGCCGACACCGAACGGGCGATCGCATTCTTCGCGCTCCTCGGCTTCCGAAAGGAGCACGTCGCGACGATCGACGGCGGCGTTCCCGCCCGGTACATGGGCATGCCGGGCATGAAAGCGCAGCACATCACGCTCGCGCTTGAGGGAGCGAATCCTCGCTTCGAAATCCAGCTGCTCGTGTTCGAGCCGACCCCGGGGGCCGATCCGGGTGCGCACCCGACGAATCTGCGGCAACGTGGATTCAACCACCTCGGGTTCCGCGTCGACGACATCGAGGCGGCCACCGCGCACCTCGTGGCCAACGGCGTCACCATGCTGAGCGACGAGATGGACTATATCAGCCGGAAGCTGCGGCTCTTCGAGGGTCCCGAGGGCATCACCCTCGAGCTGGTACAGTGGGGCGACGGGCCTAGGGCACCGGAATAGAGAACGCCTCAAAGGCGATCCAGGCGGCGTCCGCCACGCGCTGCTCGCTCGGCCCGCGGCTCGACGCAGCGGTCTCGAACAGATCGAGGCCAAGCCTGAGCTGAACATCGATCAGCCCGATGTCGCGCAAGCCGAAGCACTGCGGCGCCATTGGAAACGCCGGCTCATGGCTGCGCGAAGCTTCCCCGCCGTTGCCGCCAAGCCGCAGGATCGCCTCGGCCGGGATCGCCAGCATCTTGTCGACGCCCTCGTGACGGAACGTCGCGATCTGGATCGCCGCGATCTGCATGTCCTTGCCGGCCTCGCCCACGAGAATCGGCCCGCCCGACGTGCCCTTGACGCCGCGGCAGGTGTGCAGCATCAGCCGTCCGCCGCCGACCTTCTCGCGCAGCTCGCAATCGCGGTCGGCGGTGAGCGCGAAGGCGCGATCCTGCGGATAGCCCGCCAGCACCGCCTTGGTGCCGGCCGGTGCCGCGTCGCGGCGAAGCCGCAGCGGCTCGATGTGCTCCGGCAACGCCTCGGTGACGGTCAGCACCGCCCAATCCGAACCCGAGGTCTGGTCGTAGCGCTCGGGATCGAAGCCCGGGCCGATGTCATAGCGTGCGATCCGCGCATGCGCCGCATAGCGCCCGGTGCGGTAGCCGACCAGGAAATGCAGCGCCGAGGCCTGGATGAACCGCCGCGTGCGGTAGTTGAACAGGCAGTGCGCCGCGGTGAGGATCTCGTCGCGCGAGATCAGCACACCGCTGCACGACGACCCGGTCTCGTTGAACAGCTTGCCGACGGCCGACCACGGATAGCGCGACACGTCGACGTCCTCGCGATGGATCGTCGCCGGCCACATCGGGCCGCCATGCGCTTCCGTGACCGCCACGGCCGTGATCGCCGCAAGCAGCAGCAGGACGCGTGAAATCGCGCCGAACATTCCCCGACTCCCCGTAAACGCCCGATGCGCCTCTTGTTGACATGACGGCGCTTGATGGCGGCGAACATGGCGCATCCGGCTTGCGTTTCCGTTGACGAACAGGCTTGCGGAGGTGTTGACAAACAGCGTTGCGCAGCCGTTAACGGTCGGAACTCACCGGACAAGGCGACGAGAGGAAGCGATATGAGCGGCCAGACCATCGGAGTGATCGGCGCGGGCCTGATGGGCCACGGCATCGCCTACCTCCTGGCCGTCGCGGGCCACACCGTCCGCGTCTACGATCCGTCGGCGGAATGGCGGAAAACCATGCCGGAGCGCCTGGAAAGCGCCCGCGCCCTGCTCGACGGCGATCCGGCGCTGCTCGCTCGCATCTCGTCGCACGAGCAGCTGGCGCCGGCCATGCAGGACGTGTCGTTCGTGTTCGAGGCCGCGCCGGAAAAGCTGCCGCTGAAGCAGCAGCTGTTTGCCGAGCTGGAAGGCCTGACCGCGCCGGACACGATCCTTGCGAGCAACAGCTCGGCGATCCCGTCGACCCGGATCGGCGAGAAGCTCAGGCATCGCGGCCGGGTGATCGGCACGCATTTCTGGAATCCGCCGCACCTCGTGCCGCTGGTCGAGGTCACGCAGAACGAGTTCACCAGCGCTGAAGCGGTGCAGAAGACCATGGCGCTGCTGCGCGACGCCGGGCGCAAGCCGGTCCACGTCAAGAAGGACATTCCGGGCTTCGTCGGCAACCGGCTGCAGCATGCGCTGAAGCGCGAGGCGATCGCGCTGATCGCCGCGGGTGTCTGCGACGCCGACACCATCGACGAGGTGGTGAAAAGCGGCTTCGGCGCGCGAATGGCCGTGCTCGGGCCGATGGAGCAGACCGACCTCGTCGGCGTCGACCTCACGCTCGACATCCAGAACACGCTGATGGCCGATCTCGACCGCGGCACCGAGCCGACCCGGCTGATCAAGGACCTGGTCGCGCAGGGCAAGCTCGGCATGCGGACCGGCGAGGGCTTCCGCAAGTGGACGCCGCAGAGCGCCGACGCGGTGCGCGAGCGGTTGCGGCGGTTTCTCGCCGAGCAGGCCAAGGCGAGGGGTTGATCCGCTTGTGGCGGAGCCGCGATGGCGTCAGTCGCGGCCGGCCGCAACAGCCATCGCGTCAACGCAGGCCGAGCAGCTCGCGGGCCGTTTCGCCGGAGATCAGCGCGAAGGCGCGATCGTCGACCGTCTCGCAGCGCCGGAGAAACCCCACGGGATCGGTCTCGCCGACCGGAAAATCCGAGCCCATCAGAATCCGGTCCGCTCCGACCCGCGTGATCAGCGCGTCCAGCGTCACGGGGTCATAGACGCATGTGTCGTAGTAGAACCGCTTGAGATACCAGCTCGGCGGGTGGCTGATGTTGGCCATCGTGTCGGGCCGGTTCCTGACGTTGCGATCCAGCCGCCCGTGGTAGTGCGGCATATACCCGCCGCCGTGCGCCATGACGATCTTGATATCCGGAAACGCTTCGAGGATGCCTTCGTAGATCAGCGATGACATCACCTTGGCTTCCTCGATCGGCTGGCCGACCGAATTCCACAGGCTGTATTTCTGAAACCACGGATCGAGCACGCCGTCAGGATGGATGAAGGCGATGACGCCAAGCTCGTTCGCCGCCTCCCAGAACGGCCGGAAACGCGGCTCGCCGAGATACACGCCCTCCACATTGGCGGGCAGATTGGCGATCCGCAGGCCAAGCTCTCTCACCGCGCGCTCCATTTCCGACAGCGCAAGGTGCGGATCCTTGAGCGGGATCGTGAACGTACCGACGAACCGGCCGGGATAGCGGCGGACCCAATCGGCGATCATATCGTTGCAGCGCCGGTCGAGCTCCAGTCCGGTGCCGGCGTCGGCCCAGGCGGTGTTCTGGATCACGGTCGAGGACGAAATCACCGAAACGTCCACGCCCATCCTGGCCAGCCCTTCGAGATGGGCTTCGGGCTCCATCATCTGCTTGTACCACTGCTCGCGGCGCGAGCCCGCCGGACGCGGCAGCTCGGCGATCGCGCCAAAGCCGGTCGTCACCGTACGGCCCGACGACACCTTCAGGACATGCGGCTCGAGAATGTGCGCGTGAAAATCGACGACGATCGGCTTGTTGGACACCTTAGTCTTCCCCTCCCGCCTGTCTGTCGCTGCCCCGGACTGACCAGACCAGCGCAGTCTTGCACGTCAGACCGGTCAAGGGCTGACCTTATGGCATACCGCCGTCAGCAAGCAGCCTCGAAACAGCGGGCCAGGTCTCGGGCGACGGGTTCTTGAAAAGCTGCCAGTCGTCGGCGCTCATGGGCCGCTGGCCGGTGGTCGCGATCACGCGGGTCACCGCCGCACTCTTCGACGCCGCCTCGCAGGCGGCCGCGAGGCTCTCAAAGGCCGCGAGGGACTGACCTTCGAAAACCGCGCAGGACAGTTTCTCAGCGATCTGGCAGCATCGAGACTGCGACGCGTAGCAGCGCGTCGACGCGCATCTTCCGCCTTCGCGCTTGCGCGCTACGGCGGACTTCCAGCCCGGCGTAGCTCGCAGAGCGAGCGAAGCCGGGTCGCGCCTGGGCGCTTCGGCGGACTCCAAGCCCGCCGTAGCTCGCCACCAGCGCGTTCACGCGCGTCTTCGACGCGCTATGGGGCGAAGCAGTCGAGGGGTTTCAGTGCTGGGAGCCATTTTCGCGATTCTGTCGGCGGCGTCGTTCGCCCTGAACACCGCCATGGCGCGGCGCGGTGTGGTCAGCGGCACCCCGATCCAGGGAATGGCCGTCACCGTCCCGCTTGGCGTGGTCTGCTTCCTGCCGCTGGCGTTCCTGACCGGCGAACTGCTGCGCCTGCCGCAGTTTCCAATGGCCGCCACCGCATGGATGGCTGCGGTCGGCGTCGTGCATTTCATCATCGGCCGCTACTGCAACTTTCGCTCCAATGCCGAGGCGGGCGTCAACCTGACCGCGCCGGTGGTCCAACTTCAGGTGGTCGTGACCATGGTCATGGCCGTCGTGGTGCTGCACGAGCCGTGCACGCTGCTGCAGATGATCGGCGGCGCGCTGATCATCGGCGGCTCCGTCATCACCCAGCAGGCGCCGGCCCGCACCGCGGCAACAAGCCCTGCAGAACCCGATGCGCCGAAGTTCGCGCCCCGTTACGTCGCCGGCTATCTGTTCGCTTCGCTCGCGGCCGTCTCCTACGGCTCGACGCCGGTGATGGCGCGCTTCGCGCTGGAAAACACCGGTCCGGCGACCGGCATTCTCGGCGGGCTGATCTCCTACGCCGCAGCCACGGCGGTGGCGGCGCTGGCCCTTATTTTGCCCGCGGTCCGGCGCAACGTCTTTTCGATGAGCCCGCTCAACGCGCGCTGGTTCGCGGCCTCCGGGGTGTTCGTGGCGGCGGCGCAAGGCTTTTTCTTCGCCGGCGTCGCGGTTGCGCCGGTGATGCTGGTGATGCCGCTGCTGCAATTCTCGCTGGTGTTCCGGATGCTGTTTTCCACCTGGCTCAACCCCGCCCACGAGGTCATCGGGCCGCTGGTGCTCGCCGGCACCGCGATCTCGGTTGTCGGCGCCTTGATGGTGTCGGTGGACACCGGCCTGATCGTCAACGCGCTTGGTCTGCCGGAGCCGCTGGCCCGCGCCCTGCTGTGGCGGGTGTAGGGCATGGCGTCCCCGGACCAGGACGCGCTCACGGTCGATGCGCTGGTCGTCGGCGCAGGCGCCGGCGGCATGACCGCGGCGCTCACCTGCGCGCTGGAAGGCCTCGACGTTTTGCTCTGCGAAAAGTCGGCCCAGGTCGGCGGCACCACGGCGACCTCGGCCGGCACGATCTGGGTGATCGGCACGCGGCAGGCGCGCGAGGCAGGCTTCACCGACACCACCGACGACGCCCGCCGCTACCTCGATGCGATCATCGGTCCGGCGACCGACAACCGCCGCGACATCTATCTCGAGACCGGCAAGGACGTGGTCGAATATCTCGAGCGCCGCAGCGAGGTGAAGTTCTCCGCCTACACCAGGCATCCGGACTATCTGGTCAACCGACCGGGCGCGACGCTTGCCGGCCGGGCGCTGGCGCCGCTGCCGTTCGACGGCCGCCTGCTGGGGAACGATTTCAAATTGCTGCGGCCGCCGATCGGCGAGTTCATGGCGCTCGGCGGCATGATGATCGGCCGCGACGACATCGAGCCGCTGGCCCGGCCGTTCGGCTCGATCGCGTCATTACGCAAGGCCGTGTCGCTGGTCTGGCGTCAGGCGCGGGACCGCCTGCGCCATCGCCGCGGCACGCGGCTGCTGATGGGCAATGCGCTCGCCGCGCGACTGCTGATGAGCCTCAAAGCCCAGCGGGTGCCGATCCGGTTGAATGCGGCGTTGCAGGAGCTGATCGTCGAGGACGGCCGCGTGACCGGTGCGGTGATCGGCAGCAACGGCAGGCAGCAACGCGTGACGGCGCGCCGCGGCGTCATCCTCGCGACCGGCGGCTTCGGCGGCAGCACCGTGCGGCTCAACGACCACGTGACGCCGCCGCTCGCCGACGCCGTGGCCTTTGCCGGCGCGGCCGGCGACGGCATGCGCATCGCGCGCGCGGCGGGCGCGGCGGTCGAGGACGATCATGAGCAGCCGGTGTTCTGGACTCCGGTGTCGCGCACCGCGTGGCTGAAGGGCGGCCGCGGCGCCTATCCGCATCTCGCGCTCGACCGCTCCAAGCCCGGGCTGATCGCGGTCAACGCCGCGGGCCGGCGCTTCGTCGACGAGGCGGTGTCGTATCACGACTTCGTGCTCGGCATGCATCGCTCGCACGCGAGCGTACCGACCATTCCGGCGTGGCTCGTGTGCGATGCCGGGTTTCTGCACAAATACGGCCTCGGCCGCATCCCGCCCAACCGGGAGAGCTTCGGCCGGATGATCAGAAACGGCTATCTGGTCGAAGCGAAAACCGCCGAGGCGCTCGCCAAGGCGATCGGCGTCGATGCCGCGGGCCTCAACGAGGAGATTGCCCGCAACAACCGCTACGCCGCGACCGGCGAGGACCTGGACTTCGGCAAGGGCTCGACCGAGTTCGACCGCAACAACGGCGACCCGAAGCACGGACCCAACCCGTGCATCGGCCCGATCGCCACCCCGCCCTACTACGCGATGGCGGTCTATCCCAGCACGCTCGGCAGCAGCATCGGGCTCAAGGCCGACGCCGACGGCCGCGTGCTCGACGGCAACGGCGCGCCGATCCCCGGCCTCTACGCCTGCGGCAACGACATGGCGTCGATCATGCGCGGCACCTATCCGGGCCCGGGCATTACGCTCGGACCTGCGCTGGTGTTCGCCTGGCGCGCCGCGATGGCGGTGGCGGGCAAGGACTGAACGCCGGACAGCGTGCGCTCGGCCCGGCGCCCCCTGATTTCAGGCGCACCGGGCCAGCGGGAGCCTTCGGGTTAAACGATCCTGCACGCCGCAGGAGGAGTTGCGACGCGGCCGAACCGCCTTACCCTGTGGCTGCAGGCCAGCAGCATCATCGTTGTCACCATCGGTAGCGCAGCGCAGCCGTTCCGCTGAAAATCTGGGTGCCGCTGCCGAACTCACCGTCGAACTTGCCCAAGAGTGTGACGCCACTGGTCAGGCTCAGGTCGAAGCCCGCCGAGGCGAGCAAAACATCCTTGGCTGGCGCCGCGCCCGTCACGGTGAAGATTGCGCCGGGCAACGCCACGAAACCCGCGTTGAGTGAAGGCGTGCTCGTCCAGCTGTGACCCCAGGCCAGACGGCTGCGCCAGGTCAGAACGGTCGTTGGATTGACGGCTTGCGCCGCGTCGAAGCGCGCACCGAACTCGGTCCGCCAGTCCGTCGAGTTCTTCGCATTGTAGTGAAGTGCGAACGGGCCGCCGTCCGTGTCGATCTCGGTGTAGCTCGGCGCCTGGAACACCTGGACCTGCGCCGCAGCGTAGGGCGTGATGCCCCCCGAGACGTTGCCATACCGGTAGCCGCCCTCGATCCGGCCGCCGATGTTCTGGCCGGTATAGTCGGCCTTCAGCCGATTACCGTTGACGCCGGTGCGATCGGTTGAGACCCAATGGTTGGCAAATGCAAACGACGTCGCGAGATAGGCCGGGCCCAACCGCGTGGCGGCGTATGCGCCGAACAGGAATGCGTCGCTGCTGCCGCCGCCGAGGCCTTGCGGCAGCCCCCAATTGGTTCCGCCGCCGGCAAACGAGAAGCCGGCAACGGTGTCCGATGAAAAGCGATAATCCAGCCCGACCGCGACGCCGTAAGTGGTCATGTTGAGGTCGTTCGAACCGGTCGCCGCGTCGCCGCTGATGCCGCCCGAGCCGCCAAATCCCGCGGCCCACGACCCCCAGCGGCGGTCAAACGACTCGAGCCGGGGCGACCGCGGAGGTGCCGTCCCGTAGGCGAGTGCGGCATCCGGCAACGTGTCTTCCTGCGCGAAGCCGATCCGGCCGCCGCTCGATGCGCCGCCAGTCCGGCCGTCGACGAATGGATCAAGCATCAGCCCAAGGAACTGACCGGTCATCATCGCG
This sequence comes from Xanthobacteraceae bacterium, assembly GCA_019746135.1. Classification (GTDB taxonomy): domain Bacteria; phylum Pseudomonadota; class Alphaproteobacteria; order Rhizobiales; family Xanthobacteraceae; genus Z2-YC6860. The sequence goes on along the minus strand of JAIESI010000032.1, from coordinate 88,669 downwards.
GCGCCGCGGGGCGCGCCCGTCGCGCCTTCGCCCGAAAGCTGCGAGAGCGCGGTCTGCAGGCCCTTTCCGGTCAGGCTGTAGATCGCCAGGAATTCCGGCGGCAAGGTGCCGCCGCCGTTGAAGAACGAATTGATCGCGCTTGCGACGTTCTGCTGGTTCCGGTTCAGCGGGACGTCCTGACCAAGCGCAGCAGTCAAGCTCAGCAGCGCATCGGTCGCCGTATAGCTCAGGGCCAGGGCAAAACCGGCCGGCGCACCGACAGCCGTGAGCGTGTCGAATGTCGTGCCGCCCAGGCCGGCCGAGGTCAGGATCGTGTAGGTCTTCGGTGTGAGGGTGCCGCCCTGGAACGTGGCCTGGACCGTGCCGGCGAGCGAGGCCGTGCCGGCGACGACAACCTTGTCGGCAGCAGTCGGGGAAACTCCGACGGCATAGGTGCTGCCGGAATTGAATGTCAGCGTCCCGTTCACGTTCAGGCCGGTCGAGCTTCCCGGCGCCAGGGTGCCGCCGCCCGCAACGGTGGTTGCGCCTACAAAGCCGCTGCCGCCAAGCGTGCCGCCCGAATTGACAACAAACGGCGAGCCCGCGTAGTCGCCGGTGACCAGCAACGTCCCGCCGCTGATGTTCGTTGCACCGGTGTAGCCGCCCGTGCCCGAAAGCGTCAGCGTGCCGGTGCCGACCTTGGTCAATCCGCCGGTGGTGCCGAAAATGTTTCCGGAGAACGTCGTGCTGGTGTTGCCGGACCCGGCGGTCAGCGTGGCGATGCCCAACGTCACGTCGCCGGCACCGGCGAGCGAGGCGATGGATTGGGAGAAGGAGTTCAGATCGAGGGTCGCGCCGGATGCGATGGTGAAGGCGCTGCCGGGCGCCAGGACGTTCGCAGCGCCCGCTCGCAACGTGCCGGCATCGACGTTGGTCGCGCCGGTATAGGCGACCGCCGTGTCCAGCGTGAAGATGCCGGTGCCGACCTTCGTCAAGCCGCCGGTGCCGGTCATGGTTCCCGAGAACGCCGTGTTGGTGTTGTCGTTTCCGGTCGTCAGCGTTCCAGCGCCCAGCGTGACTGCACCGCTGCCGGCAAGCGAGCCGATCGACTGGTTGAACCCGTTGAGGTCGAGCGTTCCGGCGGCGCCCACCACGATGGCGCTGTCGGAGGAGAAGGTGCTTGCCGCGCCGGCCTGCAACGTGCCGGCGTTGATATTCGTCGTGCCGGAATAATTGTTGGCGCCGGACAACGTGAAGATACCGGTGCCTTCCTTGTTGAGACCGCCGGTCCCCGAGATCGCACCGGACAGCGTCGTGTTGGTGGCGTCACCGGTCGTCAGCGTGCCCGCGCCCAGCGTGACGTTGCCCGCGCCGGCGAGCGAGGTCAGGGTTTGATTGAAACCGTTCAGATCGAGCACGGCGCCGGATTTGACCTCGAACGCGCTCACGTTACTGAAGACATTGTTGGCGCCCGCCTGCAGGGTGCCCTGCTCGACCGTCGTCGCGCCGTCATAGGTGCTCGTTCCCGAGAGGGTCAGGATGCCGAGGCCGGTCTTGGTCAGGCTGCCTCCCACGCCGGAAATCGTGCCGCCGAGCGTCACGGGGGAGCCCAAGGTGTTGAACGTGCCGCCGTTGGCGGTCAGCGTGACGTTGCGGGTGCTGGTGGTGGTGTTGAGAAACTGCAGGGTGCCGCCGTCCATGGTGAGAACGCCGCCACTCGCACCGAGACTGCCGTCCGCCGTGATGGACAAAGTCCCGCCGCTGATCGTCCAGGGCGTCAGCGCCGTCGTTGTTCCGGTCAAGGACCAGGTGCTGGTGCCGGTCTTCTCGAAGCTGCCGAAGCCCCGGTACTGGGCCGCCGGGCCGATCGACGAGGCGTCAAAAGCGCCGCTCCCGGTGCCGGCCAGCCGGAGCGTCCCGGTGCCGGCTTGAACGACCACATTGCCGGCAATGAAGCTCCCGGGCTGCAGCTCGAGAACGTTGGCGCCGCCGGTGAAGGTGATGGCGTCGGCGCGGGTCAGGCCGGTCCCTGACAAGCCGCCGGATATCGTCCCGCTGTTGATGATCGTGAGACCTGAACCCACGATGCCGGCGCCGCCAGAGCCTGCAATGCCGGCCGTTCCGAACCCGAAGGCCGCTCCCCCAGCTCCGCCGTTGCCGCCCGTCACGGTTGCGCCCGCGGAGTTGGTGAAGGTGGCACCGCTCGTCGTAAATTCAATGCCGACGCCGCCGTCGCCGCCGTTGCCGCCGCGATTGTTCAAGCTGCCCCCGGATGCACCGCCTGCCCCGCCGTCGCCGCCCGTGATCGTGCTGCTGTTGCTGCTCGCGCCGCCGCCGGTGACGATGGCCCCGTAACCGCCCGCACCGCCGCCACCGCCGCCGCCGCTGCCAGCCGGCGGGCCGTCGCCACCGCTGCTGCCGTCGCCACCCGCGAGTGGCGCAGCATTGGTGATGCTCGCTGCGCCTGCGCCGTTGCCGTTAGCGCCGCCGGCTCCGCCTGCGCCTCCCCCTGCACTGCCGCCGCCGGCTCCGCCGCCCGCGCCGCCGCCGCCGCCGCCAGCGGGTGTTAAGCTGGTGCCGCCGGCATTTCCGACAAATCCAGTTCCGCCCGCGCCACCAGCATTGACGCCGTCACTGCCACCATCTCCGCCTTCTGCCCAAACCGGCAGCGCAGTTGTTGCCATCAGAAAACTGACGAAGGTCACACAGGTTGCGAGCTTGCGGCCCAGCCTCGATGAGGCTGCGACCTCCCGGCCGAGAGCTCCAGCCCGACGCCCCGCGTAAACCTTGATCTGTCGAGTTCGTGTGTTCATCGCGTTGTCATTTTTTCCTTGCGCCGGACACCTGGGCGCCGAACCGGGCGCAGGCGCTCAGCACGTGAAGCATCTCCACTCGAACACGACAGAAGCTGCGCGGACGCATCGCGGCCAACACGGCCGCTGCTCAACGGAACCCGGCTTGCAAAGCGGGCCAGTTGCCGGCCCAGTTCTGAACAAATTCGCCAGCCGTCACTTTTGCCTTCTCGGCCGGCCGCGCTGCGGGGTTTTCGCGCTTGGGATCATTCGCGGCCATGGGCGTGGCGGAAACCGTGGTGACGCCAAGCGCGACGAGCCGCCACTTCTGCGCGACGCTCTGAAACACCAGCTTGAAATGCACCATCTGCGGTTTGCTCGGAAAATAGCCCTCGACATTCAGGAGGCCGTTGTCGTCGACGACGACGGGGCGAAGCAGCTCGGGCCGGAGCAGAACCACCGGCGAAAGATCGAGATTCTTGCTGCGCTCGTCGCGGAAGATTTCGCTCAGACGCGCGACGGAGTTGACCTGCTGGAAGGCCGGCGCCGCCAGATCGCGCAGAACGCTGTAGTTTCCGGTCGTGTTGGCCTGGCTGTAGGCGATCAGCGTGGTCTTGATCATCATCAGGAGCTGCATGCCGTTCGGCATTCCGGGCTCCGCCACTTGCGCGCTGGCGGGGACCGCAATCGAGGCGGCCATGGTCATCGCCAACGAAAGCGCCCGAAGTTTTTTCGCGACTCTCAGTCGCGCCGGCTCACGGCTGCTCATTGCGCTGCAAAGCCTCTCGCTCATGCGGCCAAACATTCCGCTGTCCTCACCACGTCAGCTGAAGGCCGGCGCGACCGCCGACGACGGCGTTCTCGCGGTAGCCCATGAATTCGCCGAAGCCGAAGCCGACACCGCCATCGAGCGTCAGCCGGTCGCGCTTCGAAAAAAGCCCCTCGGCGAGAACACCGGTCGCGCTGAAGCCCAGTGCATTGGCGCCGTCGAACGTGCCCCAGCCGACGCGCATGCCGAACTTCTCGTTGGCCGCCAGCACCGCAGGGGTCGCGGCCAGCGAGAGGGCAACGCCGGCGCGCAATCTCGAGATCGCCCTGAAGGTCTCGCCGCCATCCGACGCGAGATTGCCCATCGCGTCCGTGGTCGGCAGCTGCAGCAGGCCCGACTGGGCACCCCGGCTGGCGGGCGAAGTGAGGCCGGGCATCGTGTAGGTGTTCGACCTCGTGCCGAACACCTGCTGATTGGGACGGACCGCGGTTGCGCCGCTGCCGAACGCTGCGGAGTTGTTGAACGCCGCGCTGGAATTGGCGCCGATAGCCGTGGAATTGGTGCCGCTGCCGCTGACCGCCCCGGCCCTGGCATTGGTGCCGAGCGCGGTGCTGTTCACGGCGAACGCGCTGGCGCCGTTGCCGATCGCGACCGCACTGACGTCGCCGGTAAAAGCCTGCGCGCCGCCGGTGCCTGCGCCCGAAAGCGCACCGCCACCGAGCGTAATGCCGCTGGAATAGGTCAGGCCGCCGGGATCGCCGAGCCAGATTGCGCCGCCATGGGCGGCAATGCCCTGCGTGGCCTGGACCTGGGTTGCCGTGACATTCTGGCTGGCATTCAGATTGCCGATGATGCCGACGGTGTTGTTGAAGATGGACTGACCGGTGACATTCAGGCCGCCATTGCTGACCTTCACCGTGCCGGTGAATTCCTGTTCGCAACTCGGCAACTGCGATTGCCTGACCTGAGCGGCCAAAGCTGCTGCTGCAGCACCCTGAGCGCCGATCTGAAGGCCGATCGCTGCGGCTTCGGCTGCTTGTTGGGTTGGCCCGACTCCCGCGGCTTGTGCAGTGACTTCAGCGCCAAGGCCCCCGATCTCGAGGCCCATCGCGACGCTCTCCGCGACGATGCCAAGGGTATCGAGCTGCTGGGCGCAGGTCGCGTCCGAGATCAATCCCACCTGCGGCTGGCTGGTCACCACCGGCGTGGGCGTCGTGGGGATGGGCGCCACGCCGCTCGTGTTCGATCCGGCCGCGAAAGCCTGCAGGGGCACGCTCAGCGAAACGAGCCCGATCACGGATGCGCGCCCGAATAACGAGATCGGACGCGGAGACCAATGCGACATGGCCACCCCTGCTGTTAACATTCGCGAGAAAGTGAAGGCCTTTGACCGCGTTCGTTCGGAAGGCCGACGCACACATGCGACAAGCCGTACGGACGCCAAAAAGCCTGGGGACAAATTACCGAATCTTACTGGGGATAATTCACTGATTCTTAATTGACTATCAATGTCAAATTCCATCGCGGCGCGAATCAGCTCGCCGGGACACAGATCAAGAAAAATATCTGCTGCGAATATTCAGAAGCGGATCGTGTGGCTCGATCGAAACGGCGACGATGAATCCGCGATCTCGCGCGTGGCCTAACACGGGATGACTTTGCTTCGACGCGTCATCGCGCTTCGGCTGCTTGCTCGAGCATGATCCTTGTCCGACCTTGCTTCGCCCGCCGAAGCGGGCTTCGCGAAGGCGGGAAACCGCTTCACCGGATCAAGTCCGAGGCAGGCTTTTTCGGAATCATGCTTCTTGTCTGAGCATGATCTTGTCCGAAAACCGCTTCACACTTTTCGGGATCATGCTCCAAAGCTTCGGCCCAACATCACTTCTGCTGAAGCGAGGCATGCAATTGCCTATGATCCGCTTCCATCAGATTGCGCTGCCACTCGCACCGGTTTGGATTGGCTTCGTTGGTCAAAACACACTGTCGATAATTGGCAGATGATCGATCGTAACGCTCGAGAGCGGCGGCCTGCGGCTCGAACATACTCCTCGCTCCCTGATTTTCATTGGTCGCACACGCTGCCAGGACATTCGGAATTGCCAATGCGATCATCGCAGATGCGCGCAACGTCTGTTTGCCGTAACGCATCGATCCTCCCTCTGGAGCGAATCGCTGGTCGCGCCCATCCATAACTAGCGCATTTGCGATTTGGAGCGATCGGTTTTCTTGCCGCGAGGGCCTGCCGCAAGACCGCAGGTGGTCGCGTTCTCGTAAGGCCACGGCTTGGGAATGCAGATGTTTGACGTGTTGCGGCAGCAGTTGAATGCGCTGGTCCTGGAAACCTTCGACACGCTGACCACCAAGGAGGCTTCCTACATACGGTCGGAAACGGCACGATGGCGCGACATCATGACCGCGCCCCCAGCGTTACGGTCGAATAGAGAGATCGTATTCCCTCGCCTGCCCTCCCTCGACTGGCCACCGCCGATGCCGCACGTGAATCGACCTGGGGCGCCGGCTCCCAATTTAGCTCTTCGGCGCGTAGGAGCCGGCTTCGTTACGCGTCAACCTGTTGGTGGATAGAGAACATCCAGCGCCCGCGCGATCTCGGCGGCGATCAACGGACCCTTCTAGCAATACGTTTGATATTCTCGACCGCTAGCCCAAGGAACGTCTCGTTACCTCGCGCAAAGCCCGCGTCCAATAGTTCGCGTCGGAACGGCTCTTCTCCAATCTCCTGCAGTAGCCGCTCGAAATTTGAGGTGTGCCAAGCATAACGCCCGACGGGAGCCCAAACCCAACTATTGGGACGGTTGTCCGCCATAGCCTTCTCAAGGTCGGATTGCTCGGTTGCCTCCAAATGAGCGACCGAGCCCAGCAGCTCAAACCTCTCGTAGAGAAACTCCAGGTCGGGAGTGAGACTCGTAAACGACTTTCCCCACTCGCTGAACAGCCCGGATAGATAGCTACTGAGCGGTGTTAATTTGCTGACTTTCTTGTCGGGTGTGCTCCAAACGAAATTCCACAATCCATCATCCGCTCCGTCACCCCAAGCCCACAGGAACAACGCGTCTACGGCTCTATGTTGCTGCTTACCTTCCCTTGCGACCTGGGCCGCAAACAACTCGTGCAGCACGCTCCATCGCCTCGCGACCGTTAAACCAAGCCCGTAGGCCGTGAAGATCAAAACCGCAGGATATCTACGCAAACTTAGCCATACGTTTGTCCCGCTACCGACACGATCGGCATCCGCGCAAAGCGTGCGGATGAGGTCCAGGACAAGCGGTGTTTCACTTCCGTCGCCCCACCGCCCCATGACGCCGACCATGCGTACAAGCGCTTCAACGACCCCTTCATAGGTTCGAATTCTTGTAAGGAAATGAACGCGATCGACAGCGTCATGCGGTGCAAGCGCCGGAACAGCAATTGCGGCGAGTACTCGCTCAGTTTCTTGGGCAACAAGGTCGTCAAGCTGGATTCGATATTCGGATCGCGCGAGATACCGTTTTGCTGTGCTAACCAACAGCTCCACACTAAGCGGATTCTGCCGGCGGGTCTGCTCCAGCGTTTCGACCCGCTGCCGAAGCGCCGTGAAAAATGAGTCCGCATCGGCTATAGTAACAACACGGGCCTTGCGGTGATCCGCGACCTGCTTCGCGGCCGAGCGAAGCGCCGATCGTGAGGTCCAATATAGTGGATATCGACGGTTTGGCGCGCGCAGAAACGCGGCCCGCAACGCATGATCCCACTCGCCAGACCAGCCACAAACGATCAGGCCGTATTCATCGAAGATTCGATCGAGTAAATTTCCGTAGACTTCCGGATATGCGCTCAATTCTTCGTCCGTATTGAGAATTCGTGTGTCCTTGTAATCCCCGTGAAGTTTGAGGATGTAGCAAGTGCTGTGCGCCATTGATTCAGCGCCGGACAACGCGTCAGGCGAGGACACGACCGTGGGCTCGACGCCCGCGTCGCGCAACGCGTTCTCGATGAGCCTGTCGAAATTGGTAGTGATAACGACCCGAATATAGCCTGCGCGAACGAGCTCCGCGACGGACCGATGAGCAGCCGTCGGAATCTTGCGGCCTTCTCGTCGATCTTCGTCCGTGGGTTCTATATATGCGTGAAGGATGGACCGCCTCTCCATGGGCGTTGAGGCCAGCTCTGCGAGAAGGGTTGAGTAGTTGGGCTCCTCACCGACCTCGTCATTGTACCAGGCGGCCCAATCGGGTTGCTCTTTGACGCCCCGTGCCAACGCAACTCGTCGAATCAGGTCGATAGTGATTTCCCAACCGGTTGGAATCTCGGCAGCCCGGGACATACCCGAACCAATCAAAAGCGAATAGACACCTCTATTCTCGTGAAGCGAGAAAGCGAGTTGGACTACCTGATCGTTGCCAAGCAAAGACTCCGATCGCGCCATGAGCGCTATCCGGCGCTTTTCAAAATATAACGGCCGGTCTCGTTGCGCGTGAGCTTGTCGGCCGCATAAAGCACGTCGAGCTCGCGCACGATCTCGCGGCCGTCGCGGGAGCCGGCCGCGACCATCAACTCGAGGAAGCTCGCAGGTCCGGCCGCGAGCGTATCCGCCACCGACTTTTTCCCGCCGCCGTTCGGCTTCGCGGTTTCTTTGGGCATCACCGGCGCCACCGGGACGCCCCACTCCAGCGACTGCCGCTTGCCGAACGGGATGGTGCAGTCGAAGCCGATCTTGGCGCCGACGCGCTGGCCGCCGAGCGACGGATCGAGCGGCACCACGCGGAAGCCCGAGCCCTGCAGCGTGTCGCGGTCGCCCTGATAGCGCGTCGCCAGCGCCCAGTCGCACTGCTCGTCGGAGAACACGTCGATGTCGTCGTCGAACACGAACACCTGCTTGGCCTCGGCCATGCTGCCGAACACCGCGGCGATGGCGTTGCGCGCCTCGCCCGGCACGCGCTGGCGGATCGAGACGCGGACGTTGTACATGCCGCCGCTCGACGGCGTGGCAAAGCAGGCCACCGGCTCGCGCACCGCGGTGACGAGGCCCGCCCAGGCCGCGGACTCGGTCTTCACCGTGGTGAGCTGCGCGGTGTCGGTGCGGCCGAGATGCTTGCCGCCGATGGTGACGGTCTGGAACAGCGCGTCCTTCCTGTGCGTGATCGCGGTGAGATGGAACACCGGATTGCGCTTCACCACGCCGTAATAGCCGACATATTCGCCGTACGGCCCTTCCGGCTCGACGTGGCCCTTGCTGTCGAGATAGCCTTCGAGCACGTATTCGGCGTCGGCCGGCACGAAGATGTCGTTGGTGACGCATTTGACGACCGGAACCGGCGCACCGCGCAACGCACCCAGCACCTCGAGCTCGTCCATCGGCGGATTCATGCAGACCGCCGCCATGAAGTCGCACGGCGTGGAGCCGACGACATACGCCACCGGCGTCTTCTCGCCCTTCGCCACGCCTTCGAGATAGATCGCGCGCGCGTCGCTCGGCGCGATCATGTCGATGCCCGCGGTGCGCGGCCCGCGCAGCATGATCCGCCGGCAGCCGATATTGGTGTGCCCGGTGTCGCGGAATTGCATGACATCGAGGCCCGCGGAGATGTACGGCGCGCCGTCCTCGCCGTGCTGCAGATGCACCGGCAGCGCACAGAGGTCGGCCTCCTCGGCCTTCTTCACCACCTGCTGCACCGGCGCGTCGGCCGCCGCGACCTTGATGGGCTTGTGCGGGCTGCCGAGCCGCCGGGTGATCTCCGGCAAAAGCCCCGCTTCGTCGGTATCCAGCGCCAGGGCCAGCCGCTTGCGCGAGCCCATGACGTTGCCGATCAGCTCGGCCTTCTCCGGCCCGACCGCCTTGAACCAGGTCGCCCTGGTGTTGCCGTCGAGCACCGCCGCCACGTCGACGAGATCGATCGGCTTGTCGTGGATCTCGCACTCGCCAAGCTGCACCAGCCGCTCGACGAAGCGGCGCAGGCGGAAGCGTTCGGCATCGGCACTGGACATCGGCTCATTCCGTTGGTTGCGGTCGGCGGATCTTATACAGGATTCACACTACAAGATTTTCGGCAATCCGGGCCCCGCTGTAAATCGGCCGCTTGCGCCGAAGCGGCACCACGTCAGGCTTGCGCCGGTCATCACGGGCCGGAGTGATCCATGATTGCGTTTCTGCGAAGCCTTGCCGGAGCGAGCCGCCGCAACATCGCTCACATAACCGAGCCTGGCGTTCGCTGCGACGGTTGGCCGTTCCGCTTCGATTGCATGCTTCAAGGTCATCACTCCCCGGCAGTCCGGCATTTCTGTTCATCGTAGAGACAAGCTACAGTCCTGCCAACCAAAGGCGGAGGAGCGGCGCATGCCGGGGACGGAAACGAAGCACAAGGTCCGTGACGTCAATGTGCGGATGCTGCGCGGCGGATCGGGACCGCCGCTGCTGTTTCTGCACGGGGCCAACGGTCTTCCGGTGTGGCTGCCGGTGTTCGATCTTCTTTCCAAGAATTTCGAGGTGTTCGTGCCCGAGCATCCGGGGTTCGGCACCTCGGACAACCCGGCCTGGATGCGCAACATCGGCGATCTCGCGATGTACTACCTCGATTTCATCGATGAGCTGAGCGCGCATCCGGTGCACCTGGTCGGCCAGTCGCTCGGCGGCTGGGCCGCAGCCGAGGTCGCGGTGCGCAACTGCACGCGGCTGAAGTCGCTGTCGCTGCTCGGCCCTGCGGGCATCCGCATCAAGGGCATGCCGGCCGGCGACAATTTCATCTGGGACGCCGAGGAATCGATCCGCAACCTCTATTTCAACCAGAAGATCCCCGACCAGATCCTGTCGATGCAGCTCACCGACGAGCAGGCCGACATCATGCTGACCAACCGCTTCGCCGCCACGAAATTCGGCTGGGAGCCGCGCTGGTACAATCCCTCGCTCGAGCGCTGGCTGCACCGCATCGCGGTGCCGACGCTGATCGTCTGGGGCAAGGAGGACAAGCTGTTCCCGAGCGCCTACGCGGCGCGCTGGGGCGAGAAAATCCCCGGCAGCCGCGTCGAGGTCATACCCGAATGCGGCCACGTGCCGGCGGTCGAGAAGCCGGAGATCACCGCCAAGGAGATCAGCCGCCTGTATGCGGGGACACGCTGATGCAGTTCACATTCTTCCATCTGATGCCGTACCGCCCGCTCGACATGGTCGAGCGCCACAAGCATCGCGCCGCCTGGGTGGTGCTGCCCAACAATCTGTACGATCCGAAGAAGGGCGCCGACGAATACGAATCCTACATTAATCAGCTCGTCTATGCCGAAAAGCTCGGCTTCGACGTGATCGCGGTCAACGAGCACCACCAGACCGCCTACGGCATGATGCCGGCGCCCAACCTCATTGCCAGCAACCTGATCGCCCGCACCACCAAGGCGAAGATCGCGATCATCGGCCGCGCGCTGCCGCTGGTGAACAACCCGGTCAACATCGCCGAAGAGTTCGCGATGCTCGACAACCTGTCGCGCGGCCGGATCATCACCGGCTTCGTCCGCGGCATCGGCAACGAGTATCACGCGACCGGCATCAACCCGTACTGGTCGCACGAGCGATACCAGGAGGCGCACGATCTCATTGTCCAGGCGTGGACACGACCGGGGCCGTTCAGCTTCGAGGGCGAGCACTTCAATCTGCGCTACGTCAATCTGTGGCCCCGCCCCTATCAGAGCCCGCACCCGGAGATCTGGATCCCGTCGATGGGCTCGTCGGAGACGGTCAAGTGGGCGGCAGCACCTGAGCGCAAGTATCCGTTCCTGGTGACGTTCTCGAGCCGCGAGCTCGTGGCGCGCTACCTCAACGTCTACCGCGAGCAGGCCAAGCAATACGGCTACGAAGCCTTGCCGAGCCAGATCGGCTGGGCCTCGCCGGTCTACGTCGCCGACACCGACGAGCGCGCCCGCAAAGAGGCGAAGGAAGGCGTCGAGACGCTGTTCAACGACTTCCTGGCGGTGCCGTTCCAGATGCTGCTGCCGCCGGGCTACATGTCGCTGCCGTCGATGAAGAACACGATGCGCATGCGCAAGGCGCTCGGCGCGCAGAAACGGCTCACCTTCGAAGAACTGGCCGAAAACGGCACGGTGATCGTCGGCAGCCCGAAGACGGTGCGCGACCAGTTGGCCAAGCTGCGCGACGAGACCCGCGCGGGCAAGCTCATCACCATGCTGCAGTTCGGCACGCTGTCGGACGAGCTGACCAAGCGGAACATGGAGATGTTCGCGTCCGAGGTCATGCCGCATCTGAAGAACTGACGACCAACAACAACAAACGATATTGGAGGTTGCGATGCGTCTCATCGCCATGACGATTGCACTCGCGCTTGGCACGACAAGCGCGCTGGCGGCCGAATTGAACTGCCAGCAGATCCGGCTGATCACGCCCTATCCGGCGGGCGGCGCGACCGATGTCGCCTCGCGCCTCATCGCCGAGCGTCTCGAGGCTGCGCTGAAGAAACCGGTGATCGTCGAGAACCGCGCCGGCGCCACCGGCAATGTCGGCACGCTCGCGGTGGTCAACGCGCCGGCCGACGGCTGCACGCTTCTCAACAACGCCGCGGTCATCGCCACCTTCACGGCGAGCTTTTCCAGGCTCGGCTACGATCCGATCGCCGATCTCACGCCGATCGGCGGCATCGGCATCACGCCGACCTTGCTGGTGACCGCGAGCGCCAATCCGCCCGGCGACCTCAAGGGGCTGATCGATTGGAGCAAGAGCAAGCCGGACGGGATCAACTTCAGCACCGCGGGCTACGGCCTGCTGCAGCACCTCGCGGTCGAGGAAATCGCCGCGCGAAGCGGCGGCAGGTTCGTCCACGTCGCCTATCGCGGCGGCGCCCAGGCGGTGACCGACCTGATCGCCGGCCGCATCGACCTCGGCAGCTTCGCCGCGGGCTCGGTGCTGCCGCTGGTCAAGGAGGGCAAGCTCAAGGCGCTGGCGGTGATCGCCGGGAAGCGCTCCGAGCTCGTTCCCGACGTGAAGACCACCACCGAGCAGGGCATGCCCGGCCTCGATGCGGGCGTGCACTTCATGCTCTATGTGCCGGCCAAGACGCCGAAGGACACGGTCGCGCTGCTTTCATCCGAGCTGCGCAGGATCGTCGGCGATCCGGCGCTCAAGCAGCGCTTCATCAATATCGGCTACGACCCCACCCCGACCTCGTCCGAGGACATGGCGGCGGTCATGCGCAGGACCGGCGCGGAGTGGACGCCGCTGATCCGGAAGCTGAACATCAAGCTCGACTGAGCATCACGTCGAATTGACCGGCGGGCAACGGCCCACCGGCTTCGGTCCGAGGGCGCGGCACCGCGGCAAATTGACCTCCGTACAGGCAGGCCTTACCGTTGGAAAAAATGGCCAAATCGGCCTTCCAACGGGAGGAATTGAATGCGCAAATCGCTAATCGGACTTCTGAGCGCCACCGCGCTTGCCGTCACCATGACGCAGGCCGCGGCGCAGGACACGATCAAGGTCGGCGTGATCATGACGCTGTCCGGCCAGTTCGCCGACGCCGGCATCCAGATGCGCAACGGCGTCCAGACCTACATGAAGCAGTTCGGCGACACCGTCGGCGGCAAGAAGATCGAGCTGATCGTCAAGGACTCCGGCGGCATGGCGCCGGATGTCGCCAAGCGCCTGGCGCAGGAGCTGGTGGTCCGCGACAAGGTCGACATTCTCGCCGGCTTCGTGCTGACGCCGAACGCGCTCGCGGCCTCCGACGTGTCGGCCGAAGCGAAGAAGTTCATGGTGATCATGAACGCGGCGACCTCGATCATCACCACCAAGTCGCCCTACTCGGTGCGCTCCTCGGTGACGCTGCCGCAGGTGGCCGAAACCTTCGGCACCTGGGCGGCCAAGAAGGCCGGCATCAAAAAGTCCTACAGCATGGTGACGGACTACGGTCCGGGCCACGATTTCGAGGCGGGCTTCCACCGCGCGTTCAAGGAAGGCGGCGGCGAGATCACCGGCTCGGTGCGCTTCCCCGTGGCGAACCCGGACTTCTCCGCGTTCATCCAGCGCGCCAAGGACCTCAACCCGGAATCGATCATGATCTTCGTGCCGGGCGGCGCGCAGCCCGCGGCGCTGGGCAAGGCCTTCGCCGAGCGCGGCGTCGACCCGAACAAGACCAGGATCCTCGGCTCCGGCGAGACCACCGCCGAGCAGGCGCTGAAGAGCATGGGCGACGCGAGCCTCGGCATCATCACCGCCTGGCACTACGAGTACACCGACAAGAACCCGAAGAACGTCGCGTTCGTGAAGCTGTTCAACGAGATGCACAAGCGCAACCCGGACTTCTTCTCGATCGGCGGCTATGACGGCATGCACGTCATCTACGAAGCGGTGAAGAAAGCCGGCGGCAAGACCGACGGTGACGCGCTGATCGCCGCCGCCAAGGGCCTGAAGTGGGACAGCCCGCGCGGCCCGATGTCGATCGATCCCGAAACCCGCGATGTGGTGCAGACGATCTACATTCGCAAGGTCGAGAAGGTGAACGGCGAGCCGCAGAACGTCGCCTTCGACAAGGTCGAGAACGTCAAGGACCCGGTGAAGGCGCGGATGCCGAAGTAGGGCCGCCGCATATTCGCAGCATCCTCATGTCCTCGGGACCGGCTTTGGCGCATACCGAAGCCGGTCCTGTTGCTGTCCGCAGCCAGAATCCACCGCCGTCATGCCCGCTTGTCGCGGCCATGACGTGGACAGATTGGCGCAGGGCAATCGACAAGCCAGCGGCCATTGCGGATCGCGACGAGGCCGGGATAAATAGCGGCAAAACAAGAAGATCGAAGCTTTGGGAGGGAACCTCATGCGACGCGCAATGACCGGACTTGCCGTCACCGCGGCAGTGTTGCTGGCGGCCACGGCCGCCCAGGCTCAGGGCACCATCAAGATCGGCGTGGTCATGTCCTTTTCCGGACAATTCGCCGATCCGGGCGCGCAGATCGACAACGGCATCAAGCTCTACATGAAGGAGCACGGCGACACGGTGGCCGGCAAAAAGATCGAGATCATCCGCAAGGACAATGGCGGCGTTGCGCCGGACGTCGCCAAACGCCTCTCCCAGGAGCTCATCGTCCGCGACAAGGTCGACATGCTCGCCGGCTTCGATCTCACGCCGAACGCGCTCGCGGCCGCCGATGTGTCGGCGCAGGCGAAGAAGTTCATGGTCAACATGAACGCCGCGACCTCGATCATCACCACCAAGTCGCCCTACATGGTGCGCACGTCCTTCACCGTGCCGCAGGTCAACGAGGCGCTCGGCACCTGGGCCTACAAGAGCGGCGCCCGCAAGGCCTATACGCTGGTCTCCGACTTCAGCCCCGGCCACGACGGCGAAGGCGCGTTCCAGCGCGCGTTCAAGGAGGCCGGCGGCGAGATCATCGGCTCGGCGCGCTATCCGGTGGCAAACCAGGACTTCACCGCGTTCCTGCAGCGCGCCAAGGACCTCAATCCCGACGTGCTCTACATCTGGGTGCCGGGCGGCCCGCAGCCCGCGGCGATCGGCAAGGCGGTGGCCGAACGCGGCATCGACCTGAACAAGACCAAGGTGCTGGGCCAGGGCGAGCTCACCTTCGACGAGGCGCTCAAGGGCATGGGCGACGCCGGCCTGGGCTTCATCACCGCGTTCCACTACGACCACAATCACCAGTCGCCGAAGAACCGGAAGTTCGTCGCCGACTACAACGCCGAGTTCAAGCGCAACCCCGACATGTTCTCGGTCGGCGGCTATGACGGCATGCACGTGATCTACGAGGCGCTGAAGAAGACCAACGGCAACACCGACGGCGATGCGCTGATCGCCGCGGCCAAGGGGCTCAAGTGGGAAAGCCCGCGCGGCCCGATGTCGATCGATCCCGAGACCCGCGACGTGGTCCAGACCGTCTATATCCGGCGCGTCGAGAAGGTGGGTGGCCAGCTCGTCAACGTCGAGTTCGACAAGCAGGAGAACATGAAGGACCCGTTCAAGGCACGGATGCCGAGGCAATAACGGGACAACGGTGCACGGCCGCCGAGGGGGACGACCGTAAATGCTCACATCGCTGGCCGGCGTGCTGTTCGACGGTTTCGCCTACGGCATGCTGCTGTTCCTGCTGTCGGTCGGGCTGTCGGTGACGCTCGGCATGATGAACTTCGTCAATCTCGCGCACTGCACCTTCGCAATGATCGGCGGCTATGTGACGGTGACGCTGATCAATCACGCCGGGTGGCCGTTCCTCGCCACCCTCCCCGTGTCGTTCGTGGTGACCGCGGCGATCAGCGTCGTGTTCGAGCGCACGATGTTCCATCGCCTCTACCGGGCGAGCGATCTCGACCAATGCCTGCTCACGATCGGGCTGGTGTTCGTCTCGATCGCGGTCGCGGCGCTGATCTACACCACCATGCAGCAGCCGGTGCAGCTGCCGAGCTTTCTGCGCGGCTCGATCCAGGTCGGCGGGGTGACGCTCGGCAACTACCGCATCTTTCTGATCGTTTTCGCGCTGATCGTGACCGCAGTTCTGGTGATCGCGCTGGAATACACCCGCTTCGGTGCCCAGGTCCGCGCTGCGGTCGACAACCAGCGCATGGCGCGCGGGCTCGGCATCAACGTCGACGGCGCCTTCGCCGTCACCTTCGCGCTCGGCAGCGGGCTCGCCGGCCTCGGCGGTTCGCTCGCCATCGACATCGTCGGCCTCGATCCGTCGTTTGCGCTCGCCTATCTCGTCTATGTGCTGATCGTGGTCTCGGTCGGCGGCCTCGGCTCGATCGGCGGCTCGTTTGTGGCGGCGGTCGTGCTCGGCATCAGCGACATGGCGGGCAAGTACTATTTCCCCGCCATCGGCTCCTTCCTGATCTATCTGGTGATGATCAGCCTCCTGATGTGGCGGCCGGCCGGCATCTTCGGGAGGCGCGTATGACGACCGCATCCGTCTCCGGCTTTGCGGGCCCGCAGCAATATCTGGAGCAGCAGTCCCGTTGGCGCACCATCGAGATCGTGTTCTGGCTCTGCGCCCTGCTGCCCTACTTCGTGACGCCGAACTACCTGCAACTCGCGAGCCAGATCGCGATCACCGCGCTGTTTGCGCTCTCGCTCGACCTGATCCTGGGTTACGCCGGGATCGTCTCGCTCGGCCACGCCGCTTTCTTCGGGTTCGGCGCCTATGCGGCGGGGCTCCTCGCCAAGCACGGCTGGGGCGAGCCGTTGACCGGCCTGCTGCTGTCGGGGGCCGCGGCCGGCCTCCTCGGCTACGCCATGAGCTTCATCATCGCCCGTTTCCGGCATCTCGCGCTGATCATGATCACGCTCGGCTTCGGCCTCCTCCTGCTCGAGCTCGCCAACAGTGCGAGCTGGCTCACCGGCGGCGCCGACGGATTGCAGGGCGTCAAGATGTGGCCGCTGCTCGGCCTGTTCAAGTTCGATCTCTGGGGCGTCACCGCCTACTGGTACTCGCTGATCGTGCTGTTCGTGCTGTTCCTCGTGAGCCGGCGCCTGATCAACTCGCCGTTCGGGCTGTCGCTGCGCGGCATCCGCGAAAACGCGGTGCGCATGCGCGCGATCGGCGCGGAAAGCCGGCCGCATCTGCGCATGATCTACACCATCTCGGCGGCGATGGCCGGTATCGCCGGCGCGATCCTGACCCAAACCACCGAGACGGTGTCGCTGGGCGTGCTGAGCTTCGAGCGATCGGCCGACGTGCTGGTGATGCTGATCCTCGGCGGCGCCGGAAGGCTCTACGGCGGGTTGATCGGCGCGATCATCTTCATGATCGCCCGCGACTGGTTCTCCGGCGTCAACCCGCAATACTGGTACCTGCCGATCGGCTTGCTGCTGATCGCGGTCGTGCTGTTCCTGCCGAACGGCATCCTCGGTGGCCTCTCGCGGCTCATGAGCACCGAGCGCGGCCAGCGCTGGTTCGGCTGGCTTACCTCGCCGCCACCGTGGAGGCGCGGCGCATGAATCCGCCAGCCAGTGCGCCCGCCCTTTCCACCAGCGGCCTCAACAAGCGCTTCGGCTCGCTGGTGGTCGCCAACGAGATCGGCATCGCCCTGCCGCAGGGCGTGCGCTACGCCCTGATCGGGCCGAACGGGGCCGGCAAGACCACGCTGATCAACCTGATGACCGGCATGCTGCGTCCCGACGGCGGCCACATCCTGCTCGGCGGCGACGACATCACGGCGCTCACTCCCGAGGCGCGGGTCGGCCGCGGCCTGGTTCGCACGTTCCAGATCAACAGTCTGTTTCCGCACCTCAATCCGCTCGAGGCGGTGACGCTTGCGGTGTGCGAGCGCGAGAAGATTTCGCGGACCTTCTGGCGCACCACCGCCGACTATCGCACCGCGGTCGACGAGGCCTACGACATCCTCAAATCGCTGCTGCTCGCGCCGGTCTGCACCCGCGAGACGCGCGAGCTCGCCTATGGCCAGCAGCGGCTACTCGAGATCGCGCTGGCGCTGGCGACCAAACCCAAGGTGCTGCTGCTCGACGAGCCGGCCGCGGGCGTGCCGCGCGACGAGAGCACCGAGCTGTTCACCGCGATCAACAGCCTGTCGAAGGACATCACCGTGCTGTTCATCGAGCACGACATGGAGCTGGTGTTCCGCCTGGCAAGCCGCATCATCGTCATGGTGTCGGGCGGCATCCTGCTCGAGGGCACGCCCGACGAGATTTCCGCCGATCCGCGCGTCCGCGAGGTGTATCTGGGGGGAGCGCATGGCTGACTCAAGATCGGCTGAGCCGCTCCTCGCCTTCAGGAACGTGCGGTCCGGCTACGGCGAGGCCGTGGTGCTGGACGACGTGTCGTTCGAGATCGCCGAGCACGGCAGCCTCGCGGTGCTGGGGCGCAACGGCGTCGGCAAGAGCACGCTCCTTTTGACCCTGATGGGCTTCACGCAACTGCGCCGTGGCGCGATCGTCTGGCGCGGCAAGGATATCAGCCGGATGGCGCCGCACCGCCGCGCCCAGGCCGGCATCGGCTGGGTGGCGCAGGAGCGCGAGATCTTTGCCAACCTGAGCGTCGAGGAGAACCTGACGGTCGCCTCGCGGCCCGGCCGCTGGGACCTCGATGCGGCGTTCGAGCTCTTCCCCCGCCTCAAGGAGCGCCGGCTTTCCAAAGGCAACCAGCTTTCGGGCGGCGAGCAGCAGATGCTGGCAACCGCGCGGGCGCTGATGACCAACCCGGCGCTGCTCCTGCTCGACGAGCCGCTGGAGGGGCTCGCGCCGATCATCGTCGAGGAGCTGGTGCGGGGCCTTCGCCGGATGATCACCGAGGAAGGCACCGCGGTCATCCTGGTGGAGCAGCACGCCGAGATCGCGCTGTCGCTCACGGAGGATGCGATCCTGCTGGAGCGCGGCGCGATCGTGCACCGCGCCCGCTCGCAGGACCTGCTGAAGGATCACGCCACGCTCGACCGCTACATCGGTCTGCGCGTGGCGGAGGCGAAGGTCTGACGGGTCAACGGAGTAGCAATCGTAGCGCGTAGGGTGGGCCAAGGCGCGCCAGCGCCGGGCCCACCCTACGCGTTCTCCGAAGGGACCGCGCCACGCTCGATCGCGCGTGGACCGCCGCTCAGGCCGTCAGCCGCACGACCGCCTTCTCGTAGGTCTGCGACCCGAGATCGTTGCCCTCGAAAATGCCGTGCTCATGGATCCAGGTGCGCGAGTCCTCGAAGATTTCGCGCGAATAAGGCTCGAACACGATGCGCTCGCCCGGGCCCCAGCGGCGCGTATCCATCTTGTCATGGAAGCGCTTGGGGAACTCGTTCTTGTAGTGCTTGGTGTAGAGCTCGGGCCGCAGATCGATGTCGGCCTGCGCCCGCCGCAACGCGCGGAAGAACTTCTGCACGTCCTCCATGTCGGGGTCACCGGTGAGCATCGTCGCCATCATAAAGGTGCAGTCGACCACCTTGCGGAAGCCGAACTGCTCGGCGAAGTAATACGGCCCGGAGAACAGCGTGCAGGCCGGCACCTCGCCGTTGAGCAGCTTTTCCATGCGGCCGAACACCAGCCCGTCCTTGAACGACAGATTGATCTTGTCCTGCGGCATGAACTGAACGAGCGCCTGGATGGTGGCGTAGTGGCTGCCGGACTGATAGCCGACCGAGATCGGCACGCTGGCGAGGTCCTCCGGCGTCTTCACCTTGGAGTCGGGCGGCACGAAGATGCCGCAGGTCGAGACCTGATAGACATCGCCGTAGAGCTTGCCGTGCCCCTTGGTGGCGGCGACGTTCACCGTCCAGTGGCAGGCGCAGGAGATATCCGACTTGCGGCCGCGCTCGAAGGTCTGCATCGCACCGACCTTGTCGCCGAGCTGCTGCGACGCGCCGTCGCTCGACTGCACGAGCTCGCGGAACTCATAGTCGAGCCCCTCGTCCTTGAAGTAGCCCTTCTCCTCCGCCACCCACTCATGCAGGCGGAAGTGCGGCTCGATGATGAATTTTTCCTTGGCCATGTTTCCTCTCCTTCTTCGTTGCGCATGATCTCCGAGAACCGGTTTCCTGGCCTTGGGATCAAGCGCGGGTTTCAGCAGCAGTCGATTGGGCCGTCTCCGTCGTCGATCCGCAGTTTCCCCCGGCTCCCTCGCGAACGGGAGCCGAGCGGCGCGCGCCTGGCGTCCTCGGTCACGCGGCGGGTCCGGATCATCTTCACGTGGTCGTCCATCAGCTTGCGCGCGCCCGCGGCGTCGCGGATCTCGATCAGCGCCAGGAGCTCCTTGTGCACGTCGGCAATGCGGCGCGCGACATTCGGCGTCATGGTCGGGTTGCGCCGCGGCCACGACACATGCTGCAGCGAGACGAGCTGAACCACCAGCACGCGGTTGTGCGAGGCCTCGGCGACTGCAAGATGAAACTCCGCGCCGAGCTGGGTGGTGCGTTCGACGTCGTGCAGGTTCGCTTCGGCGTCGGCGATGAGCATCCGAAGCTTGGCGATATCCGCCTCGGTGGCGTTCTCCGCCGCAAGCTCGGCTGCAAGGCACTCGATTGCACGCTGCGCGTCCATGATCTCGGCGACGCTGACGCCGGTCAGATCGAGCTGCACCGCGAGCGCCTCGGCGAACAGCTTCGGGTTGCCGCGCGCGACCCGCGCGCCGCCGCCCTTCCCCATGCGGATTTCGGCAACGCCGAGCGCCTCGAGCGTGCGCAGCGCGTCGCGCGCGACAATGCGCGAGACGCCGTAGCGCTCGGCGAATTCGTTCTCGGTGCCGAGCACATCGCCCGGCTTGAGCTTTTTCGCAAACAGCGCGTCGCGCACGTCGGCGATGATCTGCGACGACAGCGAGGCCGAGCGGCCGGGAAAGAAAATCCGGCCGGGAAGCTTGCTGGCGAGCGGTTGCGGCTGGGCGACCATGATCGGGAGGGTACGCCTCGGGGCTAAGGTAGTAAAGATACTATCTTATAATTTTTTCCGGTAACGGGATACACTTAGCACCAGTCCAGACGCGCGCCTGCTGGGCAATAATCCATTTGCGGACAGACACTTGGCGTCGATCGCTAAAGCGCCGTTCGGGATCAAACGCGAGTTCTATTCGTTCGCGCCCGGCAAATCGGACGGATCGCGCGCGCTGTGACGCACGGCATGGACGACAATTTCGTCGCCGGAGACCTCGTAAAAAATCAGATACGGATATGGCGTTGCCGGAATACGGCGCACGGTCTTGTCCTCGGTTTGAGCACCGATGCGAGGATGAGACAGCAACAAGCCGATAATGGCTTGAATACGCGCGTGAACCCGCGTTGCGCCTTGTGGCGAGTGAGCTGCGATGTAATCGAGGATGGAATCGAGATCGGCAAGCGCTGGTCGGGTGTAGCGCAGCCTCATCGGCCGTGCTTGGCCCACACCGCACGAACCTCATCGTCCGTCGCAAATTCGCCACGCGCTGCAGCGGCTTTGGAACGCGCGATGGCCGCACGTTCGTCATCGGTGAGCGGAACAACGTCGCCTTGACCGGCAAGCTGCATGATGGCCCGTGCGATGTCGTCCTGCGCCTCTGGAGACAGCTTTCGGGCGGCTTCCACAGCCTGTTCGAGAAGCTTGGTCATGGGCACAGTCTAGCAAAGAAAGCCCAAAGGGGGCAAAGGCGCGATCGCCGGCCGCCGTCCTTCGGACGACCACACCCGCGCTGCGGTGAGAGCCGCAGCGCCGCTCGCTACGCCGCCTTAGCCTTCTTCGCGCGCTGGATCGTCTCCCACACGCGCAGCGGCGTCGCCGGCATGTCGATCTGATCGACGCCGAGGGGGCTGAGCGCATCGATCAGCGCGTTCATGATGGTCGGCGGCGCGCCGATCGTGCCGCTTTCGCCGATGCCCTTCACGCCGAGCGGGTTGGTCTTGCACGGAATCTCCTCCAGCGCGCAGTCCACGTTGGGCATCTGCGCCGCGTGCGGCATGGCGTAGTCCATGAAGCTTCCGGTCAGGAGCTGGCCGCTCTGGCGGTCGTAGACCTGGTGCTCGAGCAGCGCCTGGCCGATGCCCTGCACCACCCCGCCCTGCTGCTGCCCCTTGACGATCATCGGGTTGATGATGCGGCCGAGGTCGTCGATGACGAAGAAGCGGTCGATCGTCACCTCCCCGGTCTCCGGATCGACCTCGAGCTCGACCACGTGCGAGCCGTTGGGATGGCTCGGCGGCGTCGGATCGAAGCTGCCGGCGGCATCGAGGCCGATGCCGAACTTGTTGGTCAGCGGCCCCATCGGCGCGTAGGAGGCCTTGGCGACGTCGACGAGCTTGATCTGCTTGTCGGTGCCGGTGACGAGGAACGTGCCTTCCTTGAACTCGATGTCGCCGGCGTCCGCCTCCATCATCGCGGCGGCGAGCTTCTTGCCCTTCTCGATCATGGCGTCGGCCGCGGCTTTGAGCGCATTGCCGCCGACCACCATGCTGCGCGCGCCATAGGTGCCGCGGCCGATCTGGACCTGCGAGGTGTCGCCCTGCACATAGCGGATCTGCTCGAACGGCACGCCGAGCAGCTCATGCGCGAGCTGCGCGAACACGGTGGCGTGGCCCTGACCGTGCGAATGGGTGCCGCCATAGACCGTGAGAGCGCCGGAGGGATCGAACTTCAGCTCCATGCGTTCGTTGAAGATGCCGCCGAACTCGATGTAGAAGCTCACCGCGCGGCCGCGCAGCTTGCCGTTCTTCTGCGACTCGCGCTTACGCGCACTGTAGCCCTTCCAGTCGCTCAGCTCGATGCACTTGTCCATCAGTCGCGTGAACTCGCCGGAGTCGTACACCCAGTGGGTCGGCGTGGTGTACGGCAGCTTGTTCGGCGGAATGAGATTGCGGCGGCGGATTTCCGCAGGCTCCATGCCGATCTGTCGCGCGGCATGCTCAATGAGCCGCTCCATGAAGTAGGCTGCCTCCGGACGACCCGCGCCGCGATAGGGCCCGCTCTGCGAGGTGTTGGTGAACACACCTTGCGACATGATGTGCATGGTCTGGATGTCGTAGGCCGCGGGCACGAAGCGGATCGAGAATGCGCCGGCCGCCAGCGCCGCGCCGACGAAATATGCGCCCATCTGGAACAGCGATTTCGAACGCAGCGCGAGAATTTTGCCGTGCTCGTCGAGCGCAAGCTCGCCGTAATAGACCATCTCGCGGGCGTGGTGGTCGTTGAGCATGCTCTCGCTGCGGCTCGCGACCCACTTCACCGGACGGCGGAGCTTCTTCGACGCCCACATGACGAGGAGATCGTCCGGGAACGCACCACCCTTGAGGCCAAAGCCGCCGCCGACATCGGGCGACACGACGCGGATCTGGTTCTCCGGCATGTGGAAGATGTGCGAGAGCTCCATGCGGCAGCCGTGCGGGTTCTGCGAGGCGGCATAGAGCGTGTAGAAGTCGTTGGCCTTGTCGTAGTCGCCGATCGCGACGCGCGGCTCCATCGACACCGGCGAGATGCGGTTGTTCTCGACGCGGAGCTTGACCACGTGCTTGGCCTTGGCGAAGGCCGCGTCGGTCGCCGCCTGATCGCCGAACATCAGGCGGAAGGCGTTGTTGCCCTGCGGGTTGTCGTCCCACACCTTCGGCGCGTCGGGCTTGGCCGCGTCCTCGATGTTGATCACAGCGGGAAGCGGCTCGTAATCTACTTCGACGAGATCAGCCGCGTCGCGCGCCTGCTCGAGCGTCTCAGCAACGACGAAGGCGACGCGGTCGCCGACATGGCGCACGCGGTCGGAAACAAGCAGCGGCTGGAAGGTGCGGTGGCCCTTCGGCGCGCCGAAATCCTCCGGCATCAGGTGTGCGGTGATGGCGCCAAGCTTATCGGCCTTGGCGTCGGCACCGGTCAGGACCGCCAGCACGCCCGGCGCGGCCTTGGCCTTGGACACGTCGATGCGCTTGATCCTGGCATGCGCGTGCGGCGAGAGCACGTTGACGCCGTGGGTCATGCCCGGGAGCACGATGTCGTCGACATAGCGGCCCTGGCCCGTGAGGAAGCGCTGGTCCTCGACGCGGGTGACCGCCTGTCCGATTCCGAATTTGGCCATGATTGTTCGCTCCCGGATTTTCGAATGTTTCTGCTTTGGATGTTACACGAAGCAACGGCTGGCGCCACACGTGTCCCGGACGCGGTGCAGCGCGAAGCGAAGCGCAGCGGTGCCATAAGCGCGTTCACGCGCGTCTTCGACGCGCTATGGCTGATCCGGGACCCCAGTTGCCTTCGCCGAAAAGGCGGAGACCGGGGTCCCGGGTCTGCAGCGCATCACTTCGTGCTGCAGTGCGCCCGGGACGCGCGAGTGTGCCTTAGCGGTTCAGCCACCGCCGCGCGAAGCCGAGGATGCCCTGCGGCAGGAAGATGATCATGACGATGAAGATGAAGCCGAGCGGGATCAGGTAAGGGAATTGCTCGCCGAACAGCCGGCCGAGGAATTCGCGCAGCAGCAGGAACGTCCCGGCCCCGACGATCGGCCCGACCAGGGTGCCGATGCCGCCCATGACGTTGAAGATCACCGCCTCGCCCGAGATCAGGAAGAACACGAAGTCGGGCGCGGCGAAGCGGTTCTGGATGGCGTAGAGCACGCCGGCGAGGCCCGCGAACAGGCCGGACAGCATGACCGCCATGATCTTGTAGCGCTCCACCGGATAGCCGATGGCGCGCGTGCGCGGCTCGTTCTCGCGGATCGACTGCAGCACCATGCCGAACGGCGATTGCGTGATGCGGCGCAGGATCAGGTAGGACGCCGCCACCACCGCCAGCACGAACCAGTGCAGCGTCTCGGAGGTGAACGGCGTGGTCCAGATGCCGGGAATGCCGAGCGCGGGGCGGCGGAACGACAGGCCGTTCTCGCCGCCGGTGACCTCGGTCCAGGTGAAGATGATGACGTAGAAGATCTGCGAGAAAATGAGCGTGGTGATGGCGAAGTAGATGTCGCGCAGCCGCGTCGAGAAATAGGCGACGAAGGTCGAGACCAGGGCGGCGGCGACGAGGCCGAAGATCAGCGCCAGAAGCAGATTGGGCGGCGCGACCATCAGCAGCGCCGCGGCGGCCCCATACATGCCGAGCCCGAAGAACGCCGAGTGCCCGAACGAGACCATGCCGGTGTAGCCGATCAGGATGTCGGACGACATCGCCAGCAGGCCCCAGATCAGGATCTCGGTGAGAAAGCGCCGCCAGAACTCCGGCAGCACCAAGGGCGCTGCGATCAGCAGCGCCATGACGACGCAGAAGCCGGTCCAGTAGACGATGGTGTGGCGCTTGTCGGTCATTGGGGCGCAATTATTTGGGCGTGGGCACGAACAGGCCGGTCGGCCGGAACAGGAGCGTGAGGATCAGGACGACGAACGAGACGATCACCGCCTGCGCCGGGCTCACCCAGATCGAGGCGTAGGCCTCCAGCAGGCTGATGAAGATCGCGGCCGCGATCGAGCCGCCGAGATTGCCCATGCCGCCGACCACGACGACGATGAAGGCCTTCAGCACCCAGTCGAGCCCCATGGTGTGATTGACGCCGACCAGCGGCCCGAACAGGACGCCGCTTGCCGCCGCCATCGCCGCGCCGATCGCAAACGCAGCGGTGTGGACGAGCGGCACGGGAATGCCCATCGCCTGCGCCATCACCCGGTCCTGCGTGGTCGCCCTGATCCAGATGCCGTACTTGCCGTATTTCAGGAACAGCCAGAAGCCGCCGATGATCGCCGCCGACAGCACCGCGATCATGATGCGGTACCACGGATACTCCAGATAGAAGAGTTGGAAATGGCCGGTGAACGGCTCGTTGATCTTGCGCGCCACCGGACCGAACTGCCAGAGCGCGTAGTTCTGCAGGATCAGCGACACGCCGAAGGTCGCAAGGATGGTGGTGAGCGGATCGCGGCCGATCAGCGGGCGCAGCGTGGTGATCTGCATCGCTGCGCCGAAAATCCCGACAATGAGCGTGGCGAGAATCAGCGCGAGCCAGAAGCTGCCGGTGAGCGAGAGCACGACCACGCCGAGATAGGCGCCGAGCATGAACAATTCGCCATGGGCGAAGTTCACCACGTCCATGATGCCGAAGATCAGCGTCAGCCCGGAGGCGATCAGCGCCAGGATCATGCCGGTGACGATGCCGTTCACCGTCTGGATCAGGATCTGGTCGAAGGGAATGTCGGCAAAGACCGCGAGCACCGATGCCATGCTACACCCCGAGATACTGCCTGATGACCTCGTCGCCGACCTTCAGCTCCGAGGCCGCGGCGTGGTGGCGAATGACGCCCTTTTCCATGATGTAGACGCGCTGGCTTGCCTCGAGCGTCATCGGCACGTTCTGCTCGACCAGGAGGATCGCGACGCCTTCGTTGTGCAGGACGTCGATGATCTGCCTGATCTGCGACACCATGCGCGGCATCAGCCCCTCGGTCGGCTCGTCGAGCAGGATGATCTTGGGTTCGAGCATCATCGCCCGCGCGATCGCCAGCATCTGCTGCTCGCCGCCCGACAGCGTGCCGCCGGCCTGGTTGCGCCGCTCGCCGAGCACCGGGAAATAAGCGAACACCTTGTCGAGCAGCTCCTGCTTGCGCTGCTCGGTCACGCCCGGCCGGTCGAGCCCGGTGCGGAGATTCTCCATCACCGTGAGCAGGCGGAACACGCGGCGGTCCTCCGGCACGTAGCCGATGCCGCGCTGGGCGACCTTGTGGGCGGCAAGGCCGGCAATGGCCTGGCCCTCGAGCATGATCGTGCCCTGCCGCGGCTGCACCAGGCCCATGATGGTCTTCAGCGTCGTGCTCTTGCCGACGCCGTTCCTGCCCAGCAGGCCCACGACCTCGCCCCTGCCGACGGTCAGCGAAACCCCGTGCAGGATATGGCTCTTGCCGTAATAGGTGTGGATGCCGTCGACGGCGACGAGCGAGGAAGGGGTGTCCGGCGTGGTCATGTCTTGAGATAGACCTCCTGGACGCGCGGATTGCTCTGGATTTCCGCCGGCGGGCCGTCGGCCAGCACCTCGCCGTAGTGAAACACGGTGATGCGGTCGGCGAGCTCCATCACGAGCTGCATGTCGTGCTCGACGATCAGGATCGTCAGGTCCTTGGAAATTTTGCGCACCAGCTGCATGGTGTCGTGCGTCTCGGCGGCGCTCATGCCGGCGGTCGGCTCGTCGAGGCACAGAAGCTGCGGCTCGGTCGCGAGCGCGATGCCGATCTCGAGGTTGCGCTGCTCGCCATGCGACAGGTTCGACGCAAGCTCGTCGGCCTTGCCGGCAAGCCCGACCGAGGCGAGCACCGCCTGCGCCTTGTCGATGATGTCGCGGAACTCGGTGTAATGCCGGAACATGTTCCAGCCGTGCCGGCGCGACTGCGCGGCGATGCGGACGTTCTCCAGCGTGGTCGCGTTCGGCAGGATGTTGGTGATCTGGTAGGAGCGCGCCACGCCCGAGCGCGAGATCAGATTGGGCGGCTGTCCGGTGATGTCGTTGCCGTTGAGCAGGATGCGGCCCGAGGTCGGGCGCAGCACGCCGGTGACGCAGTTGAAGAACGTGCTCTTGCCGGCACCGTTCGGGCCGATGATGGCGCGGATTTCGCCGCGGCCGATGCCCACATTGACGTTGTTAAGCGCGGTCAATCCGCCGAAGCGGATGGTCAGCCCCTCGGTGCGGAGCACAGGGACCGCCTCGCCTCCCCGGCTCTCGGCCGGGGAGGAAGCGACTTGTGACGTTGCGACTTGCACTTAGGCCTGCACTTAGGCGAACTTGCAGGCTGGCGGGAAGATCGTCTTGTCCTTGTTCACGACCTCGAGGATCTTCGGCTTGCCGCCCTTCATCTCGAAGATGAACTGGCGCAGGAACGCCTGGTGGTCTTCCTTGCGGAGCGTCTTGTCGCCCTGCGGGAAGTCGTCGCCCTCCTTCATCTCGAGCCCCTCGAGCGCGGCGATCAGCTTGTCGGTGTCCTCGCGGCCGCGGAACTTGGAGCTCTCCATACCGATCTTCAAGGCGTTCATCGCCTCATAGTTCGATTGCACGTAGCGGTCGGGATCCGGGTTCGAGGAGTCGATCCTGGACAGCCGCGCCTTGGCGTCGTCCCAGAACCTCTTGTGCGCCGGCGTGTCGAGCGGGGCTTCCAGCGTCGGCACATAGCGATTGATGCCGATGAAGCCCTCGATCTTGTTGCCGAGCGCCGGGATATTGGTGGACTCGGCGATCGCGCCGTCGCCCGCCCACTTGTACTTCCTGGTGAGGCCGAGATCGAACGCCTGATTGCCGATCGTCACGCCGTCCTTGCCGAAGAAGATGCCCAACAGGCCGTCGAAATTCCCGGTGATCTTCGAGAGGAACGGCGTCATGTCGGCGGTGCCGAGCGGAATGCCCGTCATGCCGGCGATCTCGCCGCCCGCCTTCTTGATCTGCTCCACGTAGGCGTCCTTGGTGGACTGGCCCCAGGAGTAGTCGGCATAGGCGATGTGCCACCGCTTGCCCATCTTGGTCAGCGTCGGCGCGAACGCCACCGCCTGCGACGGCGCGTAGTCATAGGGACGGAAGCTGTACTTGTTGCACTTGGTGGTGGTCAGCGTGGTGTCGAGGCACACGCTGATCATGTTGAGCACCTTGTGCTCCTCGAACACCGGCATGCAGGCGAGGCAGATGTTGGACAGGAAGCCGCCGACATGGGCGTCGACCTTGTCCTCGACCAGGAGCTTCTCGACCTTGCGGCGGCCGACGTCGGGCTTGGACTCGTCGTCGGCGACGACGATCTCGACCGGCCGGCCGTTGATGCCGCCCATCCTGTTGATGCGGTCGACCGCCATCTGCAGCCCGACCAGCGCGGTCTTGCCGCCCGCCGCGCCCGCCCCGGACAGCGGCTGCTCCGAGCCGATCTTGTAGGGCTTGGCCTGGCCGAACGCCGCCTGCCACGGCGCCGGCACCAGCATGGTCGCGCCGAGCGCGCCGGCCGATACGCCGTAACCGATCACGCGGCGGCGGGTCACCTTGCCGCGATACCAGAAGTCCTGGCTACGTTTATCTTGGTCCCGTCTATGTTGCTCCCGAGCGTCGTCAGCCATGATGCATCCCCTCTCTGGTCCGCCCGAAGGGATTACGGTCATCGCCACGAGCGGTCCGGCGAATCCCGAACTCCCGCGCCGCCGTTGAACCGGCTGCTGCTCGCTTGAAGGGTCTGTCCGATAGCAAATAACAAATAAAGAGCGGTGCGGCTCTCAAGAACTCCTCTGATGCCCCCTACGAACCGCGCACCACCGCGTCCGCCATCAGCGTCCTTTGCGGGGATAGACTGCCACCAATTTTCAAGGCTGCCAACGGCCCGCCGATGCAGAAAAATGCGGCAAAAGCGACCGCTCGCTCCCCCGGGCGTGCGGCGCGCTCAGACGGCCGCCACCGCGCCGCGCTCGATGCGGAAGGCGCGCGAAAGCAGGTCGGCGACGTGCACCTCGTTCGATTCCGCGATCAGCACCGACACGCCCTGGCTCTTGAGGTTGGCCATCACCTCGCCAAGGCGGCGGGCCAGCGCGGGCGCGAGGCCTTCGAACGGCTCATCGAGCAGAAGGATGCGGCGGCCCGCCATCAACGCGCGCGCCAGCGCCACCATCTTCTGCTGACCGCCGGACAATTCCAGCGCGCGGCGGGCGCGGAATTTCTCGACCTCGGGCATGATGGTGAATATCCAGGCGAGCCGCTCCTCGACGCCGTCGGCCTTCGTGGTCCAGGTCGGCAGCCGGATGTTCTCCTCGACGGTGAACTGCGGCACCAGCCGGCGATCCTCCGGCATGTAGCCGATGCCGTGGTGCACGCGCTCATGGCCCGGCCGCGCCAGAAGCTCGACGTCGCCGAGCGACGCCGTGCCGGATGCCGGCAATGCGCCCATCAGGGCGCGCATCAGCGTGGTCTTGCCCGCTCCGTTGCGGCCGATCAGGCCGCACATTTCACCCTCTTCCATCGCCAGCGAGACGTTGCGGATGATCGGCACCGGGCCGATCGAGACGTTGAGGTCGGACACGTTAAACATCGACGGCCCCCGAGTTCGCCCCCAGGTGCGCCCGCTGGGTGCCGCTGATCAGCGTCTGCACTTGCGGGTTGGCCAGCACCGCCTCGGGCTTCTCGTCGGCGATCACGGTGCCGTCGTAGAAGGCCAGCACGCGATCGGCAAAGCGGCCGACGATGTCCATGTCATGCTCGACGAACAGCACGGTGATCTTTCGCGTCTTCAGCGCCGACATCACCACTTCCATCAGGTCGAACTTTTCCTCGATGGAAATGCCGCTGGTCGGCTCGTCCAGCAGAAGAAGGCGAGGCGCGCCGGCGATCGCCATAGCGATGTCGAGCAGCTTGCGGACGCCCTGCGGCAAGGTGGCGGCCCGAGCATCGCGGTAGCGAGCGATCTGGAACAGTTCGAGCGCGGCGTCGGTCTCGGATGCGGTCTCCGCCGCATCGAGCGGCGTCAGCAGGCGGTCGAGCATGCTGTCGCGGCCGCGGGCAATGGCGGCCGCGATCCGCATGTTCTCGATCACGGTCATGGTGGGAAACACCTGCGCGACCTGGAACGAGCGCGAGATGCCGAGCCGGGTGATCTGACGCGACGGCAGCCCGGTGATGTCCTTGCCCTCGAACCGGATCGAGCCCTTCGACGGCGCCAGATGCCCGGTGATCATGTTGACGAAGGTGGTCTTGCCTGCGCCGTTCGCGCCGATGATCCCGACGGTCTGATGCGCCGGCACCGACACGGAGATGTCGCGGGCCGCGACCACCGCGCCGAACGTCTTCTCCAGGTCCTTGACGGTGAGAATATCGCTCATGGTGCGGCTCTCATGGCGCCGTGCCCTTGCGACGGAACCTGGAGACGAGCGAGCCCAGGCCCTCCGGCAGGAACAGGATGGTCAGCAGCAGCACCGTACCGAGGATCATCTGCCATTCGCCGGGCACCAGCGTGACCGCGACCGAGCGGACCAGTTCGAACACCAGCGAGCCGACGAACGCCGCCGCAACCGAGCCCGCGCCGGCGAGGATCGTCACAAACACGAATCCGCCCGACGTGGTCCAGTAAGCCATCGCCGGATCGACGTGCTGCACGGCCAGCGCCGCAAGCGCGCCGCCGATCCCCGCGAGCACCCCGGAAACGACGAGCTTGAGATGGATCAGCCGGTCCACCGAGATGCCGAGGAACTCGACGCGGATCTCGTTGTCGCGGATCGGATTGCACAGCGAGCCGGCGACCGAGCGGAAGTAGCGCGCCACCACCCACGCGGCGACGGCACAGAAGCCCAGCACCAGCCAGTAGATCGCGAGGTTGCGCCCCTGCCCGTCCGGGCGATAGCCGAGAAACGTGCCGGCCTCCACGTGAAATCCGTCGGTCGAGCCGAGCGTCTCGGTCTTCACCAGGATGCCGTAGAGGATCATCGACATCGCCAGGCTCAGCATCGCGAAGAAGATCTCGCGATAGCGCGCGAGCAGAAATCCGACGATGTAGGCGACCACGCCGGCACAGACGGCGCCTGCCAGCACCACGACGAACACGTCGCGGATCGGCGTGTAGCGCCCGATCAGGGCCACCGCATAGGCGCCGACCGCGTAGAACAGCGCCTGTCCGAACGGCACGAGCCCCGTGCGCCACAGAATGATCAACCCGAGCACCACCAGCGCATTGGCAAACGCAATGGTGGCCAGCGACACGAGCCAGGGCGGCAGCCATGGCGCAACTGCGGCGATCGCGACAAAGGCCAGGGCTCCGAACAGCGTCGATCCGGCGCGCATGGTCATATCTTTCGCGGCTGGGCCTGGCTGAACAGGCCGTAAGGACGGAAGCCCAGAACCAGCGCCATCACGGCGTAGATCACGAACAGCTCGAGCTGCGGCACGAGATGCACCGCGGCGGCGCGGGTGATGCCGACGATCAGGGCGCCGATCAGCGCGCCCTCGATCGAACCCATGCCGCCGATCGCCACCACCGCGAAGGCGATGACGATCACCTCGACACCGATGCCGAGCGTCACCGAAATCTTCGGCGCCATCACCGCGCCGCCGAGCGCGCCAAGCATCGCGCCGATGACGAACGTCACGGTGAAGATGACCTTCACGTTGACGCCATAGGCGGCCGCGGTTTCGCGGTCGAAGATCACGACGGTGAGAAGCCGTCCGTAGCGCGTGTATTTCAGCGCCCAGTAACCGAGCGCGGCGAGTGCTGCCGCAAGCACCACAAGGCCGATGTCGTAGTTCGACAATGTCAGGTCGCCGATGTCGATCGAGCCCGCCGCGACCATCGGCTGATAGGCAGAATAGGATTGTGCGCCCCACACCAGGACGATGACATCCTCGAGAATGAGGAACACGGCGTAGGTGACGAGCACGACCACGACCTCGTCGCGGCCGTAGACCAGCCGGAGAATGCCGCGCTCCAGCACGATGCCGATCACAAGCCCGATCAGCATGGCCAGCGCGACCATGAACAGGAAGCCGCCCGCGTCGGGCAGGCCCCGCTCGTACCAGATGCCCGCCGCGGTCGCCGCGCCGTAGGCGCCGAAGGCGTAGAACGAGCCGTGCGTCACGTTGAGGATTTTCATCACGCCGAAGATCAGCGTGAGGCCGACGGCGACCAGGAACAGGTAGGCCGCGTAGACCAGACCATCGGTCAGGATGGCGAAGGCGGTGAGCACGTTTCGACCTGCGGGTTACCGAAAGGAACGGCGGGGACCGGGATGGCCCCCGCCGCAATCGTTCAGAGCAGAATGTTCAGCACGTGGTGCTCAGACGGTCGTCGTCAGCACATCGTCAGCATTTGGCGCCGGGCATTCCGGCCTTGATCCACTCCTCCGCGGTCTTGTCGGAGGGCGGGTTCACGCACTCCGCCGGGTAGCGGACGATGTCGACGACTTCCGGCGTCTGCTTCTGCTTGTTGTAGCGATAGGTGCCGTAGGCCGTGTCCTGGATGCCCTGGTGCCCGCCACCGAGCGCCATCTTCACGCGGCCGGAGGGGCTCTCGTACTCGATGCCCTTGAAGGCCTTGGCGACTTCGTCGGTGCCAGGCCTGCTGCCGCCCTTGGTGCCTTGCGCTTTTTCCCATGCCACCTTCAGGCCGAGAACCGCGATGGCCATCTGGTAGGACGGATAGGTCGGCGGCGTGCCGTAGCGATCGATGTAGATGTCCTTGAACCACTTGGCCAACGGCGTATCGGGGGCAAGAGGTCCGTGCGGGCCGCGCGCGCCGACGATGGTGCCGTCCGGGATCTTGTCCTTCAGGCGCCAGATCGCCGATTCAACCGTGGTGCCGACATAGGGCATGCGCTTGGCAAGGCCGCGCGCGCCGCTCTGGATGATGAAGCTTTCCTGGTCGCCATCCCAGAAGCTCGAATGCAGCGCCTGCGACTTCGACGTGAGCAGCGTGGAGATTTCCGCGCCGTACTCGCCCTGGAACAGCTTCGGGAACAGCTCCTTGTCGACCTTGGCCTTGGGCGCCAGCACGGCCATCGCGGCGACGAAGTCCTTCCACGAATCCTGGCCCCAGGCGTAGTTCTGGTTGATGCCCGAGAACAGCGCGATGTCCTTCTTCTTCGAAAGCAGGTAGCGCGCGGCCGCGGTGTTATCCATCGTCGCGTGTGACGGCGGGCGGAACACATATTGCCGCGGCTTCTCTTCGAACACGCGCGGCGTGCCGCAGTCGAAATAGACCGTAAGCGCCTTCAGCTCGTCGGCGACCGGCGTGACCGCAAGGCAGCTTCCCGACGAGATGTAGCCGACGACCGCATCGACCTGATCGCGCTGCACGAGGTTGCGGAATTCGGTGACGACCTGGGCCGTGGAGCCCGCCTCATCGACCCATTTGATATCGATCTTGGCGCCGCCGAAGCCCACGGTGTTGTATGGGGCCGGCGCCTTGCCGGAGTTGAGCGCTTCGATGAGGATTTCCGCACCGTTGCGGCCCGGAACGCCGAATGGGCTCGCGGCCGGACCGCTGAGAAACGATACGACGCCGAGCTTGACCGGCGCGGGCGCGGCAGCCTGCTGCGCGAATGCCGCGCCTGCGGATGCCAACGCCAGCCCTGCGGCACCCGCAATTATCCATGGAACGCTCTTCATCAGTGCAAGTCCTCCCTGACCGGATCGACGCCGGAACAATCCCAACCTGCGACCTGCTCATGGCGACGCGCCATGGAGATCTGTTTTTCTTGGCCTGCAGCAAACGCGATCCTGCGTGGAGTTTCAACCGGTTTCATCGCAGAAGGGCGATGCTATGATGAGGCTTAGAGCGGCAGCGCCGGTTTGTCGCATCGTCAGGCCCGAGCCACCCCAACACAGGAACAACGCATGCCCGCCATGCCCGCCACGAAATCCAACCAGCCGGTCATTCCGCAGACCGGCCTCGACGCACGCCTCGCCATCCGCAACGGCGAATGGACCGGGCCGACCTCGGGCATGGCGCCAGGCTACGTCCAGGGCAATCTCGCGATCCTGCCGGCCAAGGTTGCTTCGGACTTCATGCGATTCTGCCAGCTCAATCCGAAGCCCTGCCCGGTGCTGGCCGCGGGCGCGCCGGGCGATCCGCATCTGCCTTCCCTCGGCGCGGACCTCGACATCCGCACCGATCTCTGCCGCTACAAGGTGTTCCGCAACGGCGAGCTGATCGACGAGCCGACCGACCTGATGAAGCACTGGCGCGACGATCTCGTCATCTTCGCGCTCGGCTGCTCGTTCTCGTTCGAAGACGCGCTGATGCAGGACGGCATCGAGCTGCGCCATATCACCAACAGCACCACCGTGCCGATGTACCGCACCAGCATCGAGACCACGGCGGCCGGACCGTTTCACGGCCCGCTGGTGGTGTCGATGCGGCCGCTCAAGCCTGCCGACGCGATCCGCGCGATCCAGATCACCACGCGCTTTCCCGCCGTGCATGGCGCGCCGGTGCATATCGGCATGCCGGAGTCGATCGGCATCAAGGACATCATGAAGCCCGAGTACGGCGACCCGCCGCAGATCAATCCCGGCGAGATCCCGGTGTTCTGGGCCTGCGGGGTGACGCCGCAGTCGGTGGTGGCGACGGTGAAGCCGGAGTTCTGCATCACGCATTATCCCGGCTGCATGCTGGTGACGGACCGGAAGAATTCCGAATACGCGATCATGTGAGCTGGGTTTCGCCGCCCTCTCCGCGAGGCATTCCGGGGCGCGAACGACCCGCCTCCGCTCGCTACGCGAGCTACGGCGGGCTTGGAGTCCGCCGAAGCGCGCGAGCGCGAAGGCGGAAGCTCGCGAACCCGGAATCCATAACCACGGCTGCGGAGTATGGATTCCGGGTTCGCCGCTTGCGCGGCGCCGCGGAACGACCCGCGGAGAGTTCGCGTTTAAATCACAAGAAGTGTTTGGGGATTTCCGTCCACTTTTCCCGGCCGCGATAGTAGACCGGCTTCTTCTTGTGCTTTTCCAGATACGCCCGGTACTTCTCGCGCTCGCGCCGCACGTGCTTGCGTGAGCGCCGCCTGAGCCGCCAGTGCGGCACCGTGAACAGCATCCGCTCGACCGCCCACACGTTCCGCTTCGACAGCCGCCAGTCGTACTGGCCCATGATGCGCAAGTGCACCACCGAATAGCGGGTGATCAGGCCGCTGTGGTCGATGTACGGATCGAAATAGCTCTCGGCGAGCGCGCGCGGCGAACGAAACACCGGCTTGCGACCATGCAGGCCCGGATCGCGCGAGCGCGCCACCGCACCCCAGCGGCCGCGGTGCTTGTAGACGAAGATCACGTGGTCGAGGCCGTCGATCGATTCGAGGCCCATCACCAGCGGCGAATAGCCGTGCTGGTCCAGCACGCAGGCAGTGAACAGCGCAGCCTCCAGGCAGTGTGCCGTTTTCCTGCGCACCACCTGCCGGAAGCTGCGCAGCGTGTCGCCCTTGGTCTCGGTGTTGTACGGCAACCTGTTGAGATAGCGCTGCACGGCCAAGGGCGTGCGCAGCCTGCGAATCAGGCGCCGCTCCGACGGCGTGAACCGGACGGCTGGCAGACCCGACCGAGGAGGGTGCGACTCAATATGCATGTGAATTCAGAGGCACGGCGATGCCATCGCAATATCTTGAGTGCCATAAGAATCATTCATGAGAATCAGACTTTGCCGATTCGCGCGCACAGGCCTAGCGGCCTTTGCGCTCAGCAGTCTTGTTGTCCCCGCCTTCGCCGCCAATTGCCCGGGCAATCCAAACGCGATCGGCACCAGCCGCACGATTGTGGTCGATCCCACCGAGCACCGGAAGATCGGCACGATGAACTATGCGGAGACGCTGCCGCTTGTCGACAAGGAAGTGGTGCTCACCTTCGACGACGGTCCGCTGCCACCCTACACCGACAAGATTCTCGACATCCTGGCCGCCGAGTGCGTGAAGGCGACCTATTTCATCGTCGGCGTCATGGCGCGGGCCAATCCGGAACTGGTGCGGCGCGTCCATGAGGACGGCCACACCGTCGGCACCCACAGCCTGAGCCATCCGCTCCACTTCCGGATGCTGGGGCTTGCGGAAGCCAAGGCGCAGGTCGATGGCGGAATTGCCGCGACCGCGGCGGCGCTCGGCGACGCACAGAAGGTCGCGCCGTTCTTTCGCTTTCCCGGCTTTGGCCATAGCGCGCCGGTCGAGGCCTATGCCGCCTCGCGCGGCCTGATGGTGTGGGGCGCGGACGCGCCGGCCGACGACTGGCTCCGGCTCAGCGCCCGCGAGGTCGCCAAGCGCGCGGTCCGGCGGCTGGAGGGCAAGGGCAAAGGCATCCTGCTCCTGCACGATATCCACCAGCGCACGGTGGATGCGTTGCCGATCCTGCTCAAGGAGCTCAAGGCGAACGGCTTCCGTATCGTCCATGTGCAGCACACGACCCCGACACGGCCGGCGACGGTGACGGCGGCTGCAGACTGGAAGCTCAACTCGCGGAGCACCAGGTCGCTGCAAAGCGCGCCGGTGCAGGCGGCGGCGCTGGCGAGCCTCAGCCTCGACGGGCTGCGGCTGCAGGACCGATCCGCGGACGAGCTGTGCCAGCTTGAGGAACCGCCGCGGGCGAAGCCGATCATGGCCGCTGCGGCGGCAGACCGGCGCGCCAAGCCGATCCGGATCGCCTCACCGGATATCCACGCGATCCGCTGACATACCGATCCGCTACGACTGGCTTTGCGACTGGCCGTGCGACGGCCGCAGCGGACAACTCACCCGCACCGTGACGTCGAGCGCCTCGTCGCCGCCGCCATAGCGCGTGCCGCGCATCGGGGCAGCCCCCAGATAATCGAGGCCGACCGCGACCCGCACATGCGCGTCGGTCGCGCAGATGCCGTTCGCGGCGTCGAACGCGACCCAGCCGAGATCGGGCACGTAGGCCTCGGCCCAGGCGTGCGCCGCCTCCTGCACCGCGGCGCCGTCGCTGCGGAAAAAGTGCCCGCCGATGTAGCGCGCCGGGATGGCGAGGCTGCGCGCCGCGGCAATGAAGATGTGGGTGAAGTCCTGGCAGACGCCGCGCCTGAGCGCATAGGCCTCGGCCGCGGTGGTCGCGGAGTTGGTCGGCCCCTCCTCGTCATAGGAGACGTCACCGTGGATGCGCTCGAGCAGCGCATGCAGAACCGAGAGCACGTCCGGGCGGCTGTTGCTGCGGGCCGCTTCGGCGAATTCAGCGATCGCCGGATCGGCGGTGGTCAGCGCGGTCTCGCGGAGATAAAGGCTCGGCGGGAAACGCTCGATTGCGCCGCGCACCACGCCGCTCGCGTCCTGGGTGTCGACCTCGCCCTCCGCCAGCACCCGCAGCTCCTGCAACGGGCCGTCGACGTTGAACACGTGGATCAGGTTGCCGAATGCGTCTTCATGCTGGTCGAGCTGGCAGTTTTCCGACACGTCGATCCGCCAGTCGACCACATACTGGCTTTCGTGGTGGCGCGGGGTGAGCCGCAGCGTCTGGATCACGCCGTTGGCCGGCTGCCCGTAGCGGTAGACGGTCTCGTGGGACACCTGGATGCGCATGGCTGGCACCATTGAAAACCGGACCGTTCCGGTCAAGCCCAAGGAACGCCCAGGCACTAGGCGTTGGCGGCGGCAAGCTTGGGCAGGCCGACCTGAAAGCAGCTCGGATGGCCGGGCTTGGGCGCGACCGTCGCGTCGCCGCCGTGCAGCCGGGCGATCTGCTGCACCAGTGCGAGCCCGAGCCCCGCGCCCTCGGTATCGCCGGCCAGCCGGTAGAACGGCGTGAACACCCGCTCGCGCTCGGCCTCCGGCACGCCCTTGCCGCCGTCCATGACCTCGATGACGGCGCGGCCACCGGCGCTGCGGACCGCCACATTGGTCGGCGGCGCGCCGTGCCGCCTGGCGTTTTCCAGCAGATTGCGGATCATCCGGCCGAGCAGCCGCCGGTCGCCGCGCACGGTGACGGGCTCGCCCTCCACCAGGCAGTCGTCGTAGCGCGCGCCCTCCTCGGCCGCGAGCGCGAGCAGATCGACAGTCTCCTCGAGCTGCGGGGCCGTGATCGTGCCGAGCCGGCTCGCCAGCAGGATCTCGTCGATCATCTGGTCGAGCTCGGCGATGTCCTGCTCGATCGCCGCCTTGTACTTCGGGTCGGGGTTCTGCTGCATCAGATCGATGCAAAGCCGGATGCGCGACAATGGCGTGCGCAGCTCGTGCGAGGCGTTGGCGAGCAGCATCCGGTGCGCCTTCATCAGGTCCTCGATGCGCTCGGCGGAGTGGTTGAAGCTCTGCGCGAGCCGCGCCACCTCGTCCTTGCCCTCGACATCGACGCGGGCCGCAAGGTTGCCCGCGCCGAGCTTCTCGACGCCGGCCTGCAGCCGTTCGAGCCGCCGCGTCAGCCCGCGCACGAACGGATAGGCCGCGACCGCAACCGCGAGAGCAATGCCGCCGAGCGCCAGCAGGAAATGGATCGCCGGATGGCGGTGGCGCGGCAGCGCGCGAACCACCAGCCGGCGCTCGTCAGGAAGCCGGAATGCCCAGGCCGGCCCGCCGCGGCCGCGAATCCAGTCGCCGTCCGCGTCCGCCGGCGGCGGCGGCAGCGGCTGTCCGGCCGCGGCGATCGGCTGGCCGTCCCGGGTGAACAGCGCGAGATCAATGCGGAAACGCCGCGCGAGATCGTCCAACGCACGCTGCTGCTCGAATTGCGGTGCGTGGGAGGGCGGCAGCGCAAGGCTGACGATCTCGCCTGCCGCCTCGATGACCTGCGCGCCGGGCGGGCCGCCTGCGCCCCACCGCCACACGCCGGCCGCGACCACCACCACGAGCACCAGGCTCGCGATGATGGTGAGATAGATTTTCAGATAGAGACGCCGCATCGCCGGCTTAATCCTGCGCCTTGGCGAACACATAGCCCGAGCCGCGCACGGTCACGATCCGCCGCGGCTTCTTCGGATCGTCCTCGATGACGGCGCGGATGCGGGAGATATGCACATCGATGGAACGATCGAACGCGTCGAGCTTCTCGTGCTTCATCGCATCCATGATCGCATCACGCGACATGACGCGGCCAGCATGCTGGGCGAGCGACAGCAGCAGCGAGAACTGATAGCCGGTCAGCGCGCATTCATTGCCGTCGCGCCGGGCCGTGCGCGAGCCCGCGTCGATCTCGAGCCGGCCGAACCGCAGCACGTCGTTGCGCTGCTCGCGGCCGCGGCGGCGCAGGATCGCGCGCAGCCGCGCCAGCATCTCGCGCGGCTCGAACGGCTTGGGCAAATAGTCGTCGGCGCCAATTTCGAGCCCGACCACGCGGTCCATCGCATCGCCCCGCGCGGTCAGCATCAGGATCGGCGTCTGCGAGCGCGCGCGGATGCGGCGGCAGACTTCGAGGCCGTCGATGTCGGGAAGCATCAGGTCGAGCACCAGCGCGTCGAACGCCTCGCGCGCTTCGAGGGCGATGCCGTCGTTGCCGCGCCCCGCGACCGTCACGGCAAAACCGGCCTCGCCGAGATAATTCTTGACCATCTCGGCGAGACGCGGGTCGTCCTCGATCAGCAGAATGCGCTCGGCCACGGAGCGACTTTATCACCGATTCCAGTGCGGGCCGGGGCCGAAGCCCGGGCCGAAACCATGACCATGGCCGGATGGCGGCAGGCGGTCGGCGATCTTGCGCCGCTGCTCGGGGGTGAGAATTTCAGCGGCGTCCCCGACCGCCTGCGCCACCCGTTTCGAGAACGCATCGGCCAGCGCAACCTGGTCGCTGCGGAACTTTTCGATCTCGGCACGGTCGATCTTGTCCTGGGTCAGGAGTTCGCGGGCCCGCGCGCGGGCGGCGTGCGCCTTCTCGCGCATCGGCAGGATGTCCCTGACCGCGCCGCGTACGACGTTGCGCAGCTTTTCCTGCTGCTCGTTGGTCGCGTCGATCTCGATGGCGATGTGACGGACCGCGCGGTCGGCGCGATCCTCGATCTGCTTGGGGTCGAGCGGGCCGCCCATGAAGCGGCCATGCCAGCCGCCCGGGCCGAAACCCGGAGGGCCGAAGCCGAACCCATGGCTGAGCGCGCTCGACGCCGCGGCCCCGGTGAGGCCCGCGGCAATGAGCGCGGCCACGATCCAGCCGGTGCGGCGGCCGCGATTGGGCGGCAAAACGGTGCCGGAAACCGGCGGGTTCGCGTCATCGGGCCTTGCATGGTCGGACATGGAACATCTCCTTCGTCGGGGTCGTCAGCAGCATTGTCGCTGGACCCAACATGGAGATGGCCGGTTTCCGGCGTTTGTCCCGAATGTAAAGTTATGTAAAGCGCGCCGCTCACACCGGCGTCATTTCTGGGGCGCGCCGACCCGCCTCCGCTCGCTTTGCGAGCTACGGCGGGCTGGAGTCCGCCGAAGCGCGTGAACGCGAAGGCGGAAAGGCGCGAACCCGGAATCCAGTTTCGGCGGGAATTCTTCCTTGTCTGGATTCCGGGTTCGGCCCTTCGGGCCGCCCCGGAATGACGGTGGAAGAACTACGCCAGATACTGCTGCGTGATCGCCGAGCCGAGCTTGTTGTTGTCGGTGATGAACGACGTGATGAACTCGTGCAGGCCGGACTGGAAGATTTCCTCCATGCGGCTGTTCTGCAACCGGGTGCGGATCGCCCGCGCCTGCCGCTGCGCCGGGCCCTGGCGTCCATAGGCGCCGGCGATGCGGTCGAGGTTCTGCACCAGGTTCTCGTAGCAGCTCGCCAGCGAGCGCGGCATCTGCTCGTTGAGCATCAAGAGGTCGGCAATCAGCCAGGGCTTCAGGCTTTCGCGATAGACCCAGTGATAGGCGGTGAGCGCGGAGACCGAGCGCAGGATGCCGGCCCACTGGTAGTAGTCGAGCGGGCCGCCGACGTGCTCCAGCGCCGGAAGGAGCAAGTGGTACTTCACGTCGAGGATGCGCGCGGTGTTGTCGGCGCGCTCGATGTAGACGCCGAGGCGGGAGAACCAGTAGGCGTCGTTGCGCAGCATGGTCCGGTAGGCCGAGCCGTCGTAGCGCAGCGAGGATTCCTGCACCCAGGTGAGGAAGCGCTGGAACTCCTCGCGCGACGACGGCCGGTTGCCGAAGCGCTTCAATTCGAGCCAGGTGGTGTTGATGGCGTCCCACATCTCCATGGTCAGCGCGGTGCGCACCGCGCGCGCGTTGGTGCGCGCGACCTCGAAGCAGTTGCGGATCGACGACGGGTTGGAGGTGGAGAAGGCCAGGAAGTCGGTGACGGTTTCCTCGTTGGCCTCCGCATGGACGGCGAAGAAGGCGCTGGAGCATCCGGCGGTGGCGAGCGCGGATTCCCACTCGTTGGTCTCGCCGACATATTCGAGCGGCATGGCGGTGAGCCGCTGGGTCGCTTCGAGGATGCGCGCGAGATATTCGGCGCGTTCGACGTAGCGCGCGAGCCAGTAGAGGTTATCGGCGGTGCGGGAAAGCATCGGTCAGCGGTCCAACACCCAATTCATCGATCCAAGACCCAAGTATCTTTGGTCCCGCCGCCCTGGCTGGAGTTCACCACCAGCGAGCCTGCTTTCAACGCGACGCGGGTGAGCCCGCCGGGCACGATGCGGATCTTGTCGCGGCCGGTGAGCACGAACGGCCGCAGATCGACGTGGCGCGGCGCGATGCCGGCATCGACGCAGGTCGGGCATGTGGACAGCGCCAGCGTCGGCTGGGCGATGAAATTGCGCGGATTGAGCTTGAGCTTGGTGCGGAAGTTCGCGATCTGGGTCTTGTCGGCGGCGGGCCCGATCAGCATGCCGTAGCCGCCCGAACCGTGCACCTCCTTCACCACCAGCTCGTCGAGGCGATCGAGCACGTAGGCGAGCTGATCCGGCTCGCGGCAGCGCCAGGTCGGCACGTTTTTGAGGATCGGCTCCTCGTTCAGGTAGAACTTCAGGATGTCCGGCATGTAGCTGTAGATCGCCTTGTCGTCGGCGATGCCGGTGCCGACCGCATTGGCAAGCGTCACGTGCCCGGCCTGATAGGCCGACATGATGCCGGCGACGCCCAGCGCCGAGTCCGGGCGGAAGGCGAGCGGATCAAGGAAGTCGTCGTCGACCCTGCGGTAGATCACGTCGACGCGCTTCGGCCCCTGGGTCGTGCGCATGTAGACAAAGCCCGATTTCACGAACAGGTCGCGGCCCTCGACCAGGTCGATGCCGAGCTTGTCGGCCAGAAACGAGTGCTCGTAATAG
The DNA here is from genome assembly GCA_019746135.1 of Xanthobacteraceae bacterium. Lineage (GTDB taxonomy): Bacteria > Pseudomonadota > Alphaproteobacteria > Rhizobiales > Xanthobacteraceae > Z2-YC6860. Next base: position 46,128 of record JAIESI010000032.1, on the reverse strand, counting down.
GCCGAGTTGTAGATGCCGGGCGTGAGCAGCGCGACGGTCGGCTCACCCGACGCGGATTCCGGCGCGACCGACTTCAGCGTCGCGAGCAGCTCGTCCGGATAGTTCTCGACCGGCGCCACGCGGTGCCGCGCGAACAGCTCCGGGAACAGCCGCATCATGATCTCGCGGTTCTCCAGCATGTAGGAGACGCCGGAGGGCGTACGGGCGTTGTCTTCCAGAACGTAGAAAGTCTCGGGATCGACACGGACGATGTCGATGCCGGCGATGTGGACGTAGATGTTGTGCGGCACCCTCTGGCCGTTCATCTCCGGCCGGAACACGGGATTCCGGAACACCAGGTCTTCCGGCACGATGCCGGCGCGCAAGATCTCGCGGCGGCCGTAGATGTCGGCGAGATAGAGGTTGATCGCCTTGACGCGCTGCTCGAGGCCCTTCCGGAGCAGGTCCCATTCCCGGGCGGCGAGGATGCGGGGAATGACGTCGAACGGGATCAGCCGCTCGGTCGAATCCGCCTCGCCATAGACCGCGAAGGTGATGCCGATCCTCCGGAACAGCAATTCCGCCTCGCGACGGCGATAGTCCAGCACGTCGGGTTTGACGTCACCCAGCCATTTGGAGAGTTCTGAATAGGGAGCCCGGACCTGGCCGTCGGTCCCTTTCATCTCATCGAAAGCAAGCCCCACCGGCATTCTCCCCCCGCCTTTAAATCGCCATCCTGGCAGGTGTTCCAATGTCGATACTGCAAGCCTCGCGCCAATCGCAGGCCGGGGTAAAGGGGGCTTTGGGCCGCAATTGCAGCCTGTGGATGCCTTGAATTTGGGCACGCTGTTGGCGTGGCGGCAAGAGCTTGGGGACCAGGTCGGCACCATCCGACATCAAGGCCGAGGCGCTCGTCATGAACCGAAGAACTTTCGTGGCTGGGTTGGCTGCAAATTTGCCGCTGGCGTCTCATGCGCAATCCCTGCTGGGTGAAACGCGCTTTTCGGCGGAACGCGGCGACGTGCCGTGGGGACTATGGCAACACCAACCGTCCATCGTGGTCGTGTCAGATGACAATGATCCGCGGCTGAAGGCGGTTCATGAAGCCGTTGGTTTCTGGAACGCGGAGTTGTCGACGCTTCGCAGCTGGCTCCAATTGGGCGCTGTCTATCACGTGACTGGGCTTTTGCCGGCGAACGATTTCCATCCATCACTTCGCAGCTACCAGCTAAACCCGCCGCAGCGCATCCGCGAAGTGGATGGTGACATCGTCGTGGCCTTGGCCAAGGACAATTTCAATGCGTTCGCGCTTGGTTGGCCGAAGTTCATGCTTGGTCCGCTGCAGCCAATCAAAGTTCTGATCGGAATACCAGGCGAGCAGTGGGGACCGATGACGTTACCTGGTGGGGCGCGCAACATCGTGGCACATGAACTGGGTCACGCCATAGGATTGGGCCACAACCAGGACCCAAATACCTTAATGTGTGGTAGCGCGACGCCATCGTGCGGCTCGAATTTTCCCAACGAAGGCTTCCGGCCGCTCACCTCGCGCAACAAGACCCGGCTCATCGAAATGTACTCGTTCACCCAGCCAGACTATCCGCTGCGCCAGTGGCAGGGCGATCCGCCGCTCGGGCCGGGTGCAGGCTGAAAGGCAAGTTGTCCGGCATGCATTGAGTTTCGGTGCATTAGGACTTCAGCGCCGTCCGCCAATCGCCGCCCGATCGCCTGAGCACCTCGGCCACGTCGATCGTCTCCTCGCCCGGCACGCGGATGCGCTTGAACACCATCTCCGGCGCCTTGAACGGCTTGGTCGCGTCGATGCCCATCTTGGCGCCGACGCCGTCGCGGTTCGACGGGTCGAGCTTGGAGCCCTGGCTGTCCGGCACGATCACCAGATCGCGGTCGGCCTGGAAGCGCGTCGCCACCGCCCACTCGACCTCGGTCGGATTGTGGATGTCGACGTCCTCGTCGACGACGATGACGTGCTTCAGGTCGAACGAGCCTGCGAACGCGCCGAGGATCACGTTCTTGCCCTGCCCTTCCTGGGTCTTCCTGATCTTGACGAACAGGTGGAAGCGCATGACGCCGCCGGGCGACAGGTGCACGTCGAGCACGTTCGGAAAGTTGCGCCGAAGATGCGTCAGCAGCGTCGCTTCCTTCGGGATCCCGCCAAGGAGCTGATGCTCGAGCCCGCCGCCGACGATGGTGTGGAAGATCGCGTCCTTGCGATGCGTGACCGCGACGATCTCCATCACCTCGCGCGGCGCGCGCTCGCCGTAGTACTGCGGAAACTCGCCGAACGGCCCTTCCGGCTCGCGCACGTTCGGCAGGAAGCGTCCCTCGACCACGATCTCGGCCTCGGCCGGGACGCGGATGTCGCTTGCGACGCATTTCACCACCGGCAGCGGCCGGTGCTGCAGGGCGCCGGCGATCTCGAGCTCGTCGTGGTCGATCGGCACGATCGCCTGCGAGGCCAAAAGCGTCAGCGGATCGACGCCGACCACGATCGCAGCATCGAGCGGCTCGCCCGCCTCCTCCGCCATGCGCTGGAACACGAAGGTGTGGCGCGGCAGCACCAGCACGCCCAGGCGGTTGGGACCGGTGAGCTGGCAGCGATGGATCGAGACGTTCTGCTTTCCGGTTTTCGGATTGCGAACGATCATCAGGCCCGCGGCGATATAGGGACCGCCGTCGTGCTCGTTGTGGGTCGGCAGCGGCAGGATCGTGGCGAGGTCCAGATCTGCCCCGCGGTGGACCACCTCCTGCGCCGGAGCCGCTTTCACCTCCTCCCACGGCAGCGGATTTTCCGCGGCCTTCTGGAACTCGGCCAGCATCTCCGACGGCTCGACGCCCATCGCCTCGGCCATCCAGCCGCGATCGGACACAAGCCCGGAAACCACCGGGATCGGATGGCCACCGGGCTTGTCACCTAAGGGCTTGGGAAACACCGTGGCGCGTTGCCCATCGAGCCGCTTGGCATAAGCCGAAAGCTCGAACTTCAGCCCGACATTCGGCTTAAGCACGGCCAGCCGGTCGTGCGCCGCAAGGTGGTCGAGCCAGTCGCGCAAGGTGCGGACCGGCTGCGGCGCATTGTTCCCGCGACCCCGGCCGGACTTCGGCTGCAACTCATGCCTATTCATGGGGTGGACATGTAGCACCCTTGCGGTGCAAGGAACACCGAGGAACCAGCACACCGCCATGCTCGATCTCGGCACAAGCTTCCTGGCCAGCGTCGCGCGCGACCCGAACGCGCTCGCGATCGTCGATGCCGGCGTGCGCTTCACCTATGTCGAGTGGTACCGGCGGATTTCGGCGCTGGTTGCGGGCCTCGACGCGCTGAAGCTCAGGCCCGGCGACCACCTCGTCACGGTTCTGCAGAACAACTGGCAGGCGGCGACCATCCACTGGGCCTGCCAGTTCGCCGGCATCATCATCACGCCGCTGAACTGGCGCTCGACCGCTGACGAGCTCGACTACTGCCTCGACAATGCCGACGCCAAGGCGCTGGTCTACGAGGCGGTGTCGGCGGAGGCCGTGAAGGCCTCGAAGGCCGCGGGCGCGATGCCGCGGATCGCGGCGGGACTGGCCGCCGACCTGACCTTCGAGACGCTGGTCGCGTCCGGCGACGGCGCGGTGCTGCCGCGCGTCGACGCGGAAGCCTGGTCGGTGATGCTCTATACGTCGGGCACCACGGCCAAGCCCAAGGGCGTGCCGCGGCGGCAGCGCGCCGAACGGGCGGCGGCCCTGGCGCAGGTCGCGCAGAACCTTTACCGGAACGGCGAACGAACACTCGGCGTGATGCCGCTCTATCACACCATGGGCGTGCGCTCGCTGCTCGCCATGTCGCTGGTCGGCGGCGCCTTCGTCTGCCTGCCGCGCTTCGAGGTGGCGCGGGCGCTGGAGCTGATCGAGAAGGAGAAGATCAGCAATCTCTATCTGGTGCCGACGCTCTATCACGACCTGGTGCATCACGAACGCTTCAGGCAGGCCGACGTGGCGTCGGTGCGCAAGATCGGCTTCGCCGGCGCCTCGATGACCGACGGACTGCTGAAGGAGCTGACCGCAGCCTTCAAGCCGGAGCTGTTCGTCAACCATTACGGCTCTTCGGAAATCTACACCTTCACCATCGACCAGAACGCGCCGAACAAGCCGGGCTCGGCCGGGCGCGCCGGCATCAACCAGATGGTGCGCGTGGTGCGCCTGGGCGCAACCTCTCCCGACGACATCGCCCAGGCCAATGAAGAGGGAGAGATCATCGCCGCGCTTGCCGGCGACGAGTCCTTCGAGGGCTACTGGCGCAGGCCCGAGGCCGATGCCAAGGCGCTGCGCCAGGGCTGGTACTTCACCGGCGACACCGGCTACTTCGACGCCGACGGCGACCTGTTCGTCACCGGCCGGGTCGACGACATGATCATCACCGGCGGCGAGAACGTCTCGCCGGTCGAGATCGAAAGCTGCCTGTCGCTGCACCATTGCGTGTCCGAGGTCGCGGTGGTCGGCCTGCCCGACGAGCGCTGGGGTAAAGTCGTCACCGCCTTCGTCAAGCGCAGCGCGGTGGTGGACGAGAAGGCGCTCGACGAGTTCTGCCGCGCGTCCGGACTTGCCAATTTCAAGCGCCCGCGCCGCTACGTGTTCGTCGAGGCGATCCCGAAATCGCCGGTCGGCAAGCTCTTGCGCCGGCTGCTGGTCGCGGGCGAATACCAGACGGAAAAAAGCGCACCGCGCTCACAGGGAACCGCTGCATGAGTTCGACGATCGTCTTCCAGGACATCCGCATGAAGTCGCCCGACGGCTTCCGCGTCGAGATCGACGAGGCGCACGAGCGCGCCGACGTGATTCTCGACCGGCCGCCGCTCAACGTCATCTCGATGCCGCAGCGCGACCAGCTCCGGCTCGCCTTCGAGCTGCTCGACGAGGACGCCCGCGTGCGGGTGATCGTGCTGCGCGCAGCCGGCGAGCATTTTTCATCGGGCGGCAACATCAAGGGCTTCATGGAGGCGACGCCGGAAACCGTCTCCAAGCTCGCCTGGAACATCGCCGCGCCGGCGCGCTGCTCCAAACCGGTCATTGCCGCCAACCGCGGCTTCTGCTTCGGCGTGGGCTTCGAGATTTCGCTCGCCTGCGACTTCCGCCTCGTCTCGGAGACCGGCCTCTATGCCCTGCCCGAGCAGAAGCTCGGACAGATCCCCGGCTCCGGCGGCTCGGCCCGCCTGCAGAAGATCGTCGGCATCACCCGCACCAAGGATATCGTCATGCGCTCGCGCCGCATCGCGGCCAAACAGGCCTATGACTGGGGCATCGCCACCGAATGCGTGCCGGACAACCGCCTCGAATCCGCCACCGACGCGCTGGTGGAGGAGCTTCGCGCCTTCTCGCCGCTCGCCCAGCGCACCGCGAAGAAGCTCCTCAACGACACCGAGGATGCTATGCTCACCACGGCGATCGAGCTTGAGGGGCATTGCTACAGCCGGCTGCGGCAGTCGGACGACTTCAAGGAGGGCGTGGAGGCATTCCACGCCAAGCGTCCGGCGAAATTCAAAGGTTCGTAAAGCGATCATTCGAAAGGCAAAAAAAATGAAGACCGGGAACCTCAACATGTGGGCGAAGAACTTAACCGCGGCGCTCGCGTTCACCGCGGTGTTCGGCTGCGCGGCCGAGGCGCAGCAATATCCAACGCGGGCGATCACCGTGGTCATTCCGTTCGCCGGCGGCAGCGCCAGCGACGTGGTGAGCCGCATCATGTTCGACAAGATGTCGAAGAACATGGGCCAGCCGATCATCGTCGAGAACCGGCCGGGTGCCGGCGGCAACTCCGGCACGCTGCAGGGCGCGCGCTCCGCGCCGGACGGCTATACGCTGATCGGCGGCGGCTCGGGACCGGTCGCGGCCAACCTCGCGCTCTACAAATCGCTCGGCTACGACCCCCTGAAGGATCTGGAGATGATCTCGCCGTTCGCCGGCTTCACCATCGTGGTGGCCGCGAGCAAGGCGCTGAACATCACGACGCTGAAGGACCTGATCGAGCACGCCAAGAAGAACCCCGGCCTCAACTACGGCTCGGTCGGCATCGGCAGCTCGCAGCATCTGTCCGGCGAGTACTTCGCCCAGGTGACCGGCGTGAAGATGACTCACGTGCCCTACCGCAACATCGCCCAGTACGGTCCGGACCTGATCGCCGGCACCGTGCCGCTCGGCTTCCAGTGGTATCCGAACATCGCCGGACCGTTGCAGGCCAAGGGCGCGATCCCGCTCGCGGTCGCGGGCGACAGGCGGATCCCTACCCTCCCCGACACACCGACCACGACCGAGGCCGGGCTGCCGCAATACAAGGTCAACGGCTGGTTCGCGCTGCTCGCCCCGGGCGGCACGCCGAAGCCGATCCTCGAGCGGCTCAACAAGGAGCTCCAGGCCGCGCTCAACGACCCGCAGGTCAAGGCGGGCTTCGAGAAGGCCGGCGCGGAGGTGATGGCGATGGGGCTCGACCAGGCGAAGAAGTTTCACGCCGACGAGATCGTCAAGTATCGCGACATCATCAGCAAGGCCGGCATCGACAAGATCGACTAGGCTTGGTGTCGTTGGACCGGGTATAACTTGAGCAACGAACGCGTTCTGATTGCCGGCGCGGGGCCTGTGGGCCTCGTGGCCGGCGCACATCTCGCCCGCGCCGGCGTGCCGGTGACGGTGTTCGAGGAAGGCGCCGACCTTTCGACGGAATCGCGCGCCTCGACGTTTCATCCGCCGACGCTCGACATGCTGGACGAGCTTGGCGCCGCGAAGCCGCTGATCGCACAAGGGTTGATCTGCCCGACCTTCCAGTATCGGACCAAGAAGCATGGGCTCCTGGCGGAGTTCAATTTTTCCGCCATCGCGGACACGACGAAGCATCCCTACCGGGTGCAGAGCGAGCAGTCGAAGCTCACGCGCATTCTCTATGAGGAGATGCGCGACCATCCGAACTTTGCCCTGGAGTTCGGCTGCGAGGTCGTGGGTGCGTCTCAGGACGCGTCCGGCGTCGACGTCACGATCGCGCGCGGCGGGCAGCGCGAGACCCGCCGCGGCCGCTATCTGATCGGCGCGGACGGCGCGAGCAGCACGGTGCGGCGCGCGTTCGGTATCGAGTTCGACGGCTTCACCTGGCCGGACCGGCTGCTGGTGGTCTCGACGCCGTTCGATTTCTTCAGCGTCATTCCCGGCCTGTCATCGGTGAGCTACGTCGCCGATCCGCAACGCTGGTATTTCCTGCTGCAGATTCCCGGCCTGTGGCGGGCGATGTTCCTGGTCAACGAGGACGCGAGCGACGAGCGGGTGCAGACCGAGGAATTTGCCCAGTCGCTGATGGCCGGCGTGGTGCCAGGCATCTCGAACTATGAGATCGCGCACACCACGCTCTACAAGGTGCACCAGCGCGTGGCCAAGACCTTCAAGCTCGGCCGGGCATTCCTGGTCGGCGACGCCGCCCACATCAACAATCCGCTCGGCGGCATGGGCATGAACGGCGGCATCCACGATGCCGTCAACCTCGCGGCGCGGCTTGCGCCGGTGTGGCATGGCAAGGCGGCCGAGGCCGATCTCGACCGCTACGACACACAGCGGCGCCTCGTGACGCTCGAATACATCCAGAAGTACACGATCCAGAACAAGAAGAACCTGGAGTCCGAGGGCGACGAGTTCGGCGCAAGCCTGCGCGCCATCGCCGCCGACCCGGCGCGCACCCGCGATTACCTTATGCGCGTGTCGATGATCGCGAGCCTCGCCCGGGCGCAGGAGCTGGGATAGCAGCAATTCCGGCACCGGCCGCGCCGTTATTCTCAATTGCGAACAACGGCGAAAACGGACGCACCAGGCGGTCCGGATGCACGCGCCCGGACCGGTTGTCCCGCTCGTTTCGCTGCGTTACGCTTGCCGCATGAGCCAGGACTTTTCGAGCTTTTTCAGGCCCGGCCGCGTTCATCGGAGCATCTACACCGATCCGGGGATCTTCGAGCTGGAGATGGCGCACATCTTCGGCAAGGCGTGGATTTACATCGGCCATGAGAGCCAGATCAAAAATCCCGGCGACTATTTCGCGACGCAGATGGGCCGCCGTCCGGTCGTCATGGTGCGCGACGAGGACGGCAAGGTCCGCGTGATCCACAACCAGTGCGCCCATCGCGGCGCGATGGTGGTGGCGACCGACAAGGGCAACGCGCCGGAGTTCACCTGCTGCTATCACGGCTGGACCTACCATCTCGACGGCCGCATCAAGGGCGTACCGCTCAACCACGGATACCCGCAGGATTTCGACGCCAAGGACCCGCGCGTGGCGATGCTGCCGGTCAAGCGCGTGCGGAGCTACCGCGGCTTCGTGTTCGCAAGCGACACAGCCGACGGACCGGCGCTCGAAGAGTCGCTCGGCCACATCGCGACATCGCTCGACGACATGGTGGACCGCGCGCCGGACGGCGAGATCGAGGCGGCCGGCGGCGTGTTCAAGCATGCCTACGACGCCAACTGGAAGATCTATTTCGAGAACCTCTGCGACGCGGCGCATCCGATCTTCACCCACCGCTCGTCGATCGAGGCCTCGCAGGCGCAATCGGACGATGTCTATTCGGACGGCACCGGCGAGATCGCGATCCGCCAGATGCGCCAGAACGGCGCGCCCTACAGCTTCTGGGAATCACAGGTCGGCATCTGGACCTATCCAAACGGCCACAGCTATCTCGGCGACTATCACGACGACTCGAAGCTCATCGCGGCGCTGAAAGATCCGGTGTTCCGTGACTATATCGCGGCGCTCGAGAAGAAGAAGGGCAAGGAGGAAGCCAGGCGCATCCTCGAGGTGCGCCGCTGGAACTCCAACATCTACCCGAACGTGTCGCTGATGAGCCAGTTCCAGCAACTGCGCGTGGTGCACCCGATCGCGGTGAACCGCACCGTGGTGCACACCTACAATTTCCGTCTCAAGGGCGCCCCGGAGCAGATGTTCCGCAACACCATCGCCTTTGCCAACATCGTCAACGGCACCGGCTCGCTGGTGCTGACCGACGATCTGGAAATCTACAACCGCATCGATCTCGGCCTCTCCAGCGAAGGCGCGCAGTGGCTGCAGGTCGGCCGCGGCTACCGGAGCGATCAGCCCGACGCGCATGGCGGCCGCAAGGGCGTCAACTCGACCAGCGAAGTCTATATCCGCAACATGCTCGAGGCCTGGCAGGGCTACATGAACAACGGCCAAGTCGGCGCTCAAGTCGGCGCTCAGGACGGCGCCCGCGCGGCGCGCGCCGCCTCGTAACCCAACCGGCCCGGCAAATGGCGAAAAAGAAAACGCCCCGTCCGCGGATCGCGGCACCGAGCCGGCGGCGCGTGACGCCGCTGCGCGGCCGCTCAGCGCGCGCCGAGATGGCGCTCGACATCCACCGCTGCGAGCAGTTCCTGATGCACGAGGCGCGGCTCCTCGACGAGGCGAAGTTCGACGACTGGCTCGCGCTGTTCACCGCCGACGGCTGGTACTGGGTGCCGAGCGAGCCGAACCAGGCGAACCCGCACGAGACGGTGTCGCTGATCTACGACGACCGGCGGCTGCTGGAGACGCGCATCCGGCGGCTGGCGAGCCCGCGGATGTATTCGCAGGAGCCGCGCTCGCGCACCAGCCGCACGGTCGCCAACGTCACCATCGAGGACGCCGAGGGCCGCGCCGCGACGGTGCGCTCCAAGTTCGTGATGATCGAATACCGGCGCGAGCAGCAGCGGCTGTTCGCCGGAACGGCCTGGCACCGGCTGGTGCAACTGGACGGCGCGGTCCGCATCGCCTGGAAGCGGGTCGATCTCGTCAACTGCGACGCGCCGCTCGACGGCATCACGCAGCCGTTTTGAGACGCACACGCGCGCCGCGCCGCTATCGATTTTCTAGCGGGTCAGTGCAATCTTCAGATGGTCCACCTCGGAATACAGGCGCTCGTCGTGCGTGATTTCCGTGAACTCGACGCCGATCTGATCGCCCGATCGCCACGCGCTCCTGCACCGGCGTTGAATGAATCCGTCCGGGGACAGGAGCAGCGTGAACTCCTGGGTCAGATTTTCCGGCGATGAGAGAACGAGTTTCGCACCGCGCTCGGAGATGTCGGCAATCCGCACAGATGCCTGCTTGCCGTCGCTGTCGACGACACGAGCCTCGTAGCCGGTCGGAACCATTCGCCAGGTGGTGCGGCGATCTTTCATGCCCTTGTCCCGTTTCGACGCGCGCCAAGTCAGGCTGCAAGGCGCCAGGTTGGCCGGGAGTCAAAAATGACGCGTAAAGTCTGCACGCCGGCGCACGGCGGTCCTGTTGCTGGTTAACCCGCGGCTACCAAGGTCGCGTGATCGATCGCCGGTGACGCAGATCGGGACAGGTCGGAATTGCCATGATTAACAACGCTCAAAGTCTGAGGCAGATCACCAATAATCAAATGTTGAATGATTTCGCCTAGCCTCCCGGCGGTGGCGGGACCGTAGCCGCTCCTCAATTGCCAATTGCCAGCCGGTGAGGACGTCCGATGTTGAGCAGCATCAAGTCATTGTCGAGCGCGCTGCTGTTGAGCGCTTTTGTCGTGGTCGCGTCCGTCTCGTCCGCAGCGGCGCAGGATGCGTCATGGCGGGTGAGCAAGTCGTCCGGCGAGGTCTGGATCGATGCACCGGGTGCGCAGTCCGTGGCGCTCTCCGCAGACACGGCGCTCAGTCCCGGCGCCTCTGTTCGCACCGGCGCCAACGGCCGCGTGCTGCTGATGCGCGGCGCCGAGACCATCATGATCTCGCCGAATTCCGTCATGCAGATCCCGGCCGCCAAGTCCGGCAATGGCGGGCTGACGACCGTGCTGCAGCGCTCGGGCTCGCTGTTGTTCGACGTTGAGAAGCAGAACGTCCGCCACTTCGAGGTGTCAACGCCCTATCTCGCCGCCGTGGTGAAAGGCACGCAGTTCCGCGTCACCGTCGACGAGGCCGGAAGCCGTGTCGAGGTGCTGCGCGGCCAGGTGCAGGTCACCGATTACAAGAGCGGCCAGCGCGCCCTGGTGAATCCGAGCCAGACGGCGGCCGTCTCGCTGCGCGGCACGCCGGGCCTTGCGCTCAGCGGATCCGGGCCGATGAGCCCGATCGAGCTGGGCAGCCCGCAAGCCCCGCCGGTGCCCCCCGCCACCATGCCGCCCGTGACGCGCTCCGCCGCCGCCACGGCGCAGGAGCTGCCGCAGCAGCGAACGGCCTCCGCCCCTGCCGCCGCGGCGACACGGTGGAGCCAGCCCGATCGCGGCGGCGACGCCTCCTGGGACGATGGCTTGCTCGGCTGGCTGGGCGACAAGCTCGGCATGGGTCGCCAGAGGAAGGTCGAGGACAATATGACGATCGTCGCCATTCCCCTTGCGGTTGGGTTGACGGTGTTTGTCGGCGCAATCGCCGTGCGTCGCCGCCGCAACAAGCCGCAGGATCCGCGCGATCGCGCGTAACAGAAAAGCTTCAATCGCGCGCGTAGCGCGCGATTGAGCGCGGGGGCATGGGGCGTCGTGAGGGACAGTCGGCCGCATATTCTTGTGGCGTGCGTGATTGCCGTGGTTCTGCTGATCGGCAGTCACCGGTCTTTGCAGAATGCGCTGACCGACCTGCGCTTCATCGCCTTCCCGCGCGACGCCAGCGCCACCACCGTGCTGGTGGCCATCGATCCGCCGTCGATCGACAAGATGGGCGCGTGGCCCTGGCCACGCGAACGCCACGGCGAGCTGATCGAGCAGCTCACACGCGCCGGCGCAAGCGACATCGTGCTCGACATCGATTTCAGCGCACCCTCAAACCCGGTGTCGGACGCAGCCTTTGCCGCCGCGCTCAATCGCGCCGGAAAATCCGTGGTGCTCCCGACCTTCAAGCAATGGGTCCGGACCGGCGACCAGCGGCTGATCCACATCAACCGGCCGTGGCCCGAATTCGAAAAGGAGTCCTGGTCAGCGCTCGTCAACGTGGCGGTCGAGCCTGACGGCCTGGTGCGGCGCTATCCATTCGGTGAGCCGTTGGACGGCCAGTTCGTGCCCTCGGTCGGAGCGCTGATCGCCGGCAAATACGAAACCACGGCCCCGCCGCTGTGGATCGATTTCAGCATCCGCGCCGATTCGATCCCCGTGGTGTCCTATGCGGACGCTCTGCGCGGCGAACCGGCTGCGCTGCAAAAGCTCAAAGGCAAGAAAGTCCTGGTCGGCGGCACGGCCATCGAGCTCGGCGACCGCATCAGCGTGCCGAACGGCCAGATCATGCCGGGCCCGCTGTTGCAGCTGCTGGCCGCGGAATCGATCATTCAGGATCGCATCCTGCGGCCGATTCCGGGCGCAGCGGCGGCGGGCCTCCTCCTCCTCGCGCTGCTGATGGCGTTGCTGTGGCGCCGCCGCTCGGTTGCGGCGCGGGTCGCGGGCCTGGCGGCATTTGCCGTTGCCGCCGAAGCAATCGCGACCGTGTTGCAGGTGAAATACGCCGTCATCCTTGAGACCGCGCTGTGGCAGATCGCCATCGCTGCCTATCTTGTCGCGGTTGCGCTCGACGAAATCGATTTCCGCACGCTGCTCGGCGGCGTCGCCGAGCAACGCTTCCAGCGGATCGCCATGTCGCTCGGCGACGGGCTCGTCTGCACCGATCGAAGCGGGCTCGTGACGGTCTGGAATCCCGGCGCTCGTGAGCTGTTCGGCTGCCGCGACGAGGAGATGCTTGGGCAGCCGCTGGCCGGGATTCTGGAAACGAACGGCAGGCCGTTCTCGATTGCCGAACTGCACTTCGGGAAAGCAGAAGCGATCGGCAAGGTGTTGGAGCTCGATGGCCGCCGCAAGGACGGAAGTGTCTTCCCGATCGAGGCGACAATTTCCCGCTGGGAGGGCACGGACGGTCACCAATACGGCGCCCTGCTGCGCGACATTTCAGCACGCAAGCGCGAGGCCGAGCGGGTGCGCTATCTCGCCGAGCACGACACGTTGACCGACCTCGCCAACCGCTACGCGCTTTACGAGCACCTGCGCAAAGCGCTCGCTGCGGCGAAGCAGCAGCAGCGTCAGGTCGCGCTGCTGGTTCTCGACCTCGACAAGTTCAAGCAGATCAACGACAGCCACGGCCATGCGAGCGGCGATCGCCTGCTCTGCGATGTCGCCCAGCGCCTCGGCATGGTGGTCGAGAAGAGCGACATGGTCGCACGACTCAGCGGCGACGAGTTCGCCATCGTCATCGGCGGTGATGACGTGCCCGAGCGCGCACGGCGGCTCGCCGAGCGAATTTCGCTGACGTTTCGCAAGATCGCGTTCTTCATCGAGGAGCGCGAGATCCGCATCAATGCCAGCATCGGCGTCGCGATTTATCCGGACTATGGATCTGCGGTCGACGAGCTGTTCGGCAATGCCGATCTGGCACTCTACCGCGCCAAGAGCGCGGGCCGCGGCCGTCATGTGTTCTTCGAGCATTCGCTCCGCGAGGAGGTCGAGACGCGCGCCCAGCTCGAGGCGGAGCTCGCGGCTGCAATCGACAACAGGGAATTGGAGCTGTTTTATCAGCCACAGGTGACGCTCAGGGACGGCCGGCTCGCGGGCGCCGAGGTTCTGATCCGCTGGCGGCATCCCCACCGCGGATTGCTGCCGCCCGCGGAATTCATGGCGGTGATCAACAGCTCGCCGATGTCGAGCCCGGTGGCAAACTGGGTTCTGGAAGCGGCCTGCCGCCAGGGCCGCGCCTGGTCTGACCTCGGCCACCGCGTCCGTCTCGGCGTCAACCTGTCGCCGTCGCAATTGCTGGCGGGCGATCTGGCGGCGACGGTGGCTGCCGCGCTGGAGCGGACCGGCTTTGCGCCCGAGCTGCTCGAGCTGGAAGTGACGGAAAACATCCTGCTGTCCGACGACGACGTCACGCGCGACACGTTTCGCCGGATCCAGGAACTCGGCGTCCACATCGTGTTCGACGATTTCGGCACGGGCTACGCCAGCCTGACCTATCTGAAGAAATTCGCGCTGAACGGCCTGAAGATCGACCAGTCGTTCGTCCGCGGGCTGGGCGGCAACGCCGACGACGCGGCCATCGTCGGCAGCACCGTCAGCCTCGGCAAGATGCTCGGTTTGCACATCGTCGCCGAAGGCATCGAAAGTGCCGCGGTTGCGGAGGTTTTGCGGACCATGGGGTGCGACGAAGGACAGGGCTATCACTTTGGAGCGCCGATGCCCGCCGGGGACTTTGCGCAGAAATTCCTGATCGCGAAGGCGGCAGCCGGCGTCGCCGCCTGAGGGCGGCGCTCTACGTCCCCGTCGGCTTGTGTAGCGCCGTCTTGGTGCGCTGGCGCACCAGCCATTTCGACCTGCCGGCAAGCGCAAAAGCCTTGGCGCGGATAAACGGCGGCCAGGTCGTCGGCCAGCCGAGCACCAGGGAAATGCGCTGGGCATGCTCGGTGAGCGGACGCTCCTGCCGCTCCCATACCTCCAGCGCCTTCGGCACGTCCTTCTCCTGGTCGAGATAGACCGAAAGCGACAGCGCGTTCATCATCGCGCATCCGCCGCCCTGCCCGATGTTCGGCGGCAGGGCGTGCGCCGCATCGCCGATCACCGCGACCTTGCCCGCCGACCAGCGCTTGAGCCGGACATATTCGAAGCGGTCGTAGCGTCCCTCGTCGCCGAGGCGGTCGATCAGGGTCTCGAGATACGGGAACCAGCGCTTCCAGGCCGCCTTGTCGACCGGCACGGCCTTCGCCGTGTCGTCGGCGTCGAGCATGGTGAGCGCGATATAGACTTCGGTCGGGCTGCACGGCGTGTAAAGCACGCGGCGGCTGCCGGACCAGTATTCAATCGTGGTCGCGCCCTCCTGCCCCCGCTCATCCTCGGTCTTGGGAATGAGCAGCCGCGTGCAGCCGTCGACCAGCGGCTTGCGCCGGTCCAGCAGTCCGAGGCTGTCGCGCAACCTGGAGTTCGTCCCGTCGGCGGCGATCACCAGATCGGCCTTCAGCCGCTTGCCGTCGGCGAGCGTGATCTCGCCCGCGCTGCTCGCCGCCACCGCCGCCGAGTCGGTGACGATCTCCGCGCCGGATTTTCTGGCCGATTCGGCCAGAGCATTGATCACCGTCTGCCGGACGATCGAGAACACGCGGCTGCCTTGCCACTTGTGCGTCGAGACGGTGCGGTTCCGGTGGTCGCGTATCTCGCGGGTGTGGGCGAACGGCGCGCCCTTCACCGCCGCCTCGTAGGCTCCGACCGCCTCCAGCACCCGCAGGCCGTTCTCGTAGATGTAGATCCCCGCGCCGGTGGTGCGCAGCGCCTCGGCGCGCTCGTGCACCCGCACGCTCCAGCCACGCCGGGCGAGCGCACAGGCCGCGGTGAGCCCGGCAAACCCTGCGCCGACGATCTCTGCATGCCGTTGCGTCATGTTCGAAGCATGTTACGGCTTTGTGCGATCAAGGGTAGCCCTTGCCGCGCATGGCGCGTTATGATGGCTGCAAATCCGTTTCAGGAGGACACCATGGCCCGCCTGCGCCATATCGCCGTCTGCGTGAAGGACCTGGACAAGGCCGCCGAGTTCTACGCGAAGGTGTTCGAGTTCAAGAAGATCGGCCGCGAGGACCTCGACATCGGCTCGGCGATCTACATGAGCGATGGCGTCATCAACATGGCGCTGCTCAATTTCAAGGGCAAGGGCGGCGAGGCGGCCTCCGACCTCAAGGAAGGCCAGATGTTCGTCGGTGCGCATCACTTCGGCATCCAGGTCGACGACCTCGCCGAGACGCAGAAGAAGATCGAAGCGGCCGGCGGCAAGTTCTTCTTCGACCTCGGCGACGAGCGCCACGGCAACTTCGAACGCAAGTTCAAGGACCCCGACGGCGTGATCTTCGACATCTCGAAGCATGGCTGGCAGGGTACGGACGGCTATTCGAAGAAGTAGCCGCGGTCAGCCCCGCGGCAGCGGAGGTTGTGATGCGTGCATGCCTGGCATTGATCGTCGCGTCGGCTATGGCCGGCGGCGGGCTCGCCGCCGCGAGCGTCGTGCTCCCCTTCGCCGGCAGCCCTGCGCTGGCCGCCAAGGCAAAGGCCAAGAAATCAAGCGCGCCCGCCCAGCGCCGCTACGTCCCGCAAACCACCGGATTCGAGCATCAGCAATGCTCGGTCCAGAACCCGTGCAGCACGCGTAACCAGTGGTGACGGGGCGCTACGGGGCGAAGCGGATCAGCCGCTAACGCTTCTTACGCTGTCCGGCCTTCCGCCGCAGCGGTCTCCCCTTCAACACGTGGGCCGCCTTGCGCGACGCGGTGCGGGCGATCTTTCTCGCCTTCCCGGCCCGGCGCCTTGCGATCTTGCGTGCCGCCTGCTTGCCGCGGCCGGCGGTGAGCTTGCGCCTCGTCTTCCGGCGGCGCGCCCGGGACGCCTTCGGCAGCATCCGCCGGGCGCCGCGAACCGCCCGCCGAGCGGCACCGGTCGCGGTCAACGCTACACCCGCCGCCATGTCGGTTGCCGCCGATGCCGCGCCGCTGGCCGCATCGCTGATCGTGCCGCCTGCCTTGCTGATGATGCCCTTCTTCGCCATGGGGTCTCGCTCCCGTCGAAATCGTGAAGCCTTCGCGTCAACAAGTCGGCAGGTTCCCATTGGTTCCGGACATGGCAGTTTTCGTCGATTGACCGACCGGTCCGACATTGCGCAATGGTCCAACCCTGCATCAAGCGGCGGCTGATAATTCCGGCTTGGGGCGCAGACTTCGTCCGAACCATTGTCGCGCCGGCGCGACCAAGGCATACGGGCGGCGGCTTTCACGGGCGCGATTCGCCGGGACGGCCATTCGGGGCAGACCGATGTACACCAGCAAATTCCTCGCCAAGCTACGGTCGGAGCTCGAGACGCCGCGCCAGGAACGGCCGTTCGGCTCGGGCTGGCTTTCCGGCTCGTTCGGCATTCTCGCCGGCGTCACCGGCCTCCTCATGGTGATCGTCCTTCGCAATCCGTCGCTGACCCGGATGCCGGAGCTCGCGGCGGTCCACGCCAGCGGCTTCTTCAAGCCGGCTCTCTATTTCGTGCTGTTCGCAGGCTTCTCCCTCGCCTGCCTGAGCATGATGCTGCGCAAGGACAAGACGCTGGGCTCGGCCGCGATGGCCGTCACGCTGCTCGCCACCATGATCGGCAGCCTGCCCTCGCATCGCGACTACCAGCTCGGCGGGCTGTTCGTCGGCCTCGACTTCTTCATCATCAACGTGCTGTTCACCGGCGCGCTGTTCATCCCGATCGAGCGCATTCTGCCCAAGCACAAGGATCAGGTGGTGCTGCGCGAGGATTGGCGCGAGGACCTGTTTTACTACCTCGTCTCCTCGCTGATGGTGCAGATCCTGACCTATTCTCACGCTCGCGCCGTCGAACTTCGTCAGCAACAGCGCCGACGTCAGCGCGGTGCGCGGCTTCGCCCGGAGCCTGCCGTGGGTGGTGCAGTTCATCGCCATCATGCTGCTGACGGATTTCGTGCAGTACTGGCTGCACCGCGCGTTCCACCGCGTGCCGGCGCTATGGCGCTTTCATGCCGTGCATCATTCGGCCCGGACCATGGACTGGATCGCCGGCGCCCGGATGCATTTCCTGGAGATCATCATCTTGCGCGCCGCGACGGCAACGCCTGCGCTGGTGATCGGCTTCGATGAATCGGCGATCCAGGCCTATGTGCTGCTGGTCTACGTCTACTCGACGTTCATCCACGGCAACATCGGCACGAACTTCGGATTTCTCGAGAAGGTCCTGGTGTTTCCGCGCTTCCACCACTGGCATCACGGCATCGAGGACGACGCGGTGGACGTGAACTTCGCCATCCACTTCCCGTTCCTCGACAAGCTGTTCGGCACCTATCACCTGCCGGACGGCCAATGGCCGAACGGCTACGGCGTCCAAGGTCATCCGGTGCCGAAGGGCTACTGGAAGCAGATTCTGTATCCGTTCCAGCGCTGAATTCCCGGCAGACTGCGGGCTAAAGGCTACGCGACAGCGAAAAACTGGAACCTGAAAATCAGCGGCCGCGCGCGATACGAACGGCCGCGGCCTTCTTCGGCTTCTTGGCCGGGGCAACCTTTGCGCTCTCGGCCGACTCGAGCGGCGTTCTCGCAGCCGCGGCGGCCAGCTTGGCGTCGCGCGCAAGCCGCAATGCACGAAGTTCCGCCGTCCGCTGCAGGACAGCGGCCTGCTCCTGACGATAGGCGCGCATCGCCTCCTCGGCGTCGCGCTCCTTCTGCGCCTTGATCGACATCTTGTCGGGCTGTTCTTCCCCAACGGTCTTTGCCGCCTTGGTCATCGTCCTGTTCTCCTGCCGAAAAATAAGGCCCCGCATCCGGTCCCGGACGCGGGGCCTCAATTCCAAGCTTTGCCGCAATCAACTGCGATCAAAACGCTGTCAATGTGAAGCGGTCAGATCGAGCGGAGGTTGTCCGCCGAAGACTTGCCGGACCGGCGGTCGGCCACGACCTCAAACGAGATCTTCTGGCCTTCGTCGAGGCCGCGCATGCCGGCGCGCTCAACCGCGCTGATATGCACGAACACATCCTTGCCACCGTCGTCCGGCTGAATGAATCCGTAGCCCTTAGTTCCGTTAAACCACTTCACGGTTCCCGTAGCCATGGGAGCCCTTTCTTAGATAGATATGTTTCGAGAGCCGCGCGCGAACGCAGCCGGTTGAACCGAGTTTTGGAGAATGTCGTCAGTCAGGCGCGCTCTCGCGGCGAGGCCAAGTCGTTCGGCCGAAGCTCGATCCGCAGGGATATAGGGTTTACGGCCCGGTTCCGCAAGGGCGGCGGCGCGGCATGGTTACGTCCGGAAAAAGGCGCCCGCTGCCGGAGCCGCGCCGTTTACCGATCGTTAACCCCGCTTTTCCAGCATCGGTCTGGATTCGCGGGGCCGCTATTTGACGAACTCGTTGGTGTAGAGCTCGGCGACCGGCGTCTTCTTCTGGATGAAGCCCTTCTCCAGATAGAAGTCCTGGAGCTTGGCGAGCCGCTCGGCGTTGACCTCGCCGAGCGTGGGCTGCCCGGGATAGACGTCCTTCGCGTACATGTTGAAGGCAAACTTCACGCCCGCCTCCTTGCCCTTCCAGTCCGGCACGAACGAAACGAACTCGTCGGCGGCCTTGTCCGGATTGTCCATCATATCCTTCATGCCGCGCAGCGCCGCACGGACGAATTTGCGAATCATCTCCGGCTTCTGCTTGATCATGTCGTCGGACACGGCGATGCCCTGCGCCATGTGCGGAAAGTACTGCTCGGTCGGAATGACCTTGACCTTGACCCCCGCGGCGGTGATCGGCGGGATCCAGTCCGGCACGCCGGCCATGCCCGCGGACTTTCCTTCGGCGACGAACTGCCAGACGCCGGTCGGGCCCACCTGCTGCACGTTGACGTCGTTCTGGGTCAACCCCGCCGAGGCCATCAGCCCGAGCAGCGCATAGAAGGTCGTGTCCTGGTAGGACATGGTGGTGATGGTCTTGCCCTTGAGGTCGGCCGGCTTCTCGATGCCGCTGTCCTCGCGCACCACGAGCTGCATGAAGCCCTTGCCGCCGAACACGCAGACGATCTTCACCGGCACGCCGTTGCCGCGCACCATGATCGGGCCGTCGGCGACGATGCCGCCGAGCGGCGCGTTGCCGGCACCGACCTGCTTGGCCACGTCGACGCCGCCGCGGCCGACGGCGAATTCCACCTCGAAGCCCGCTTCCTTGAAGTAGCCCTTGCCTTGCGCGAGGCGAATGGGCCCGAACGCCGGCAGCACAGGCGGCGCGGGAAACAGGTAAGTGATCTTCTCGAGCGACTGCGCGCGCACATAAGGCGACGCAAGAACACCCGCGCCGAGGGCTACGCCCGCGGTCACAAGCTCTCGGCGGGAAAATCGGGTCTGGCGCATCATGCTCTCCCCCTCGACAAATCGTCGCTGTGCCGCTGGACACTCGGCACCGTCGTCGCTTGCCACTATACTCGACATCGGTGGTCCGGACCATGCATGAAGCAGGCCGCAGCGCCGGCCCGCGGACGAGAAGCGCCGTGAGATATTTGCAGTTGAAAGTATTCGATGCCTGAGCCGATCCGCCTCGAATACCGCAACGTCACGATGCGCTTCCCGCAGGATGGCGGCGGCAGCCTCACCGCCGTGCAGGGCGTCAGCATCGCGGTGCGCGACCGCGAGGTGGTGTCGCTGATCGGGCCGTCCGGCTGCGGCAAATCGACCTTGCTCAACATCGGCTCGGGGCTCGCGGCGCCCAGCGAAGGCGAAGCCTACGTCGACGGCGAGCGCGTCGAAGGGCCGAACGCGCACGTGGCCTTCATGCTGCAAAAGGATTTGCTGTTGCCGTGGCGCACCGTTGCCGAGAACGTGATGTTCGGCGTGGAAATCCAGGGCGTTCCGGCGGCGGAGCGCAAGCGCCGCGCGCAGGCGCTGCTCGAAAATCTCAAGCTTGCGGAGTTCTCGGGCCACTATCCGCACCAGCTTTCCGGCGGCATGCGGCAGCGCGTGGCGCTGGCGCGGACGCTCGCGGTCGATCCGACCGTGCTGCTGCTCGACGAGCCGTTCTCGGCGGTGGACGCGCAGACCCGCATCACGCTGCAGCAGGAGCTGGCGCAGACCTTAAAACGCGCCGGCAAGACCGCGCTTCTCATCACCCACGATCTGCTCGAAGCGGTGACGCTGTCCGACCGCGTTCTGGTGATGAGCCGCCGTCCCGGCAAGATCATCGACGAGATCGCCATCGACATTCCCGGCCGCGACGATCCGCTGACGCGGCGGCATGACGCCAAGATCGGCGGCTACGTCAACCGGCTGATGGACCGGCTCGGCATCGGCGCGCAAGAACCGGTGCCGGCGTGAGCGGGGCGACGCAGACCTCGCTGGCGCGGCGCGGCGCGGCGTGGAGCCTGCTGCTGCTGCTGATCTTCCTCGCCGCCTGGGAATGGGGACCGGGACTGCTGCGCATTCCAAGCTTCATCGTCCCGCCGCTGTCGGCGGTGGCGAAGGAAGCGGTGCGGATGTGGGAGGTGACCGACCTGCTCAGGCACACCAGGATCACCGCAACTGAAGTGCTGGTCGGCTTCATCCTCGGCAGCCTGATGGGCGCGTTCATCGGCTATGTCCTCGGCATGTCACCAACCGCCGAGATCGCATTGTCGCCCTATATCCTTGCCCTGCAGATCGCACCCAAGGTGGCGTTTGCGCCGCTGTTCATCATGTGGATGGGCTTCACGATCTATCCGAAGATCCTGGTCGCAATCCTGATCGTGTTCTTTCCGGTGATGGTCAATGTGCTCACGGCCGTGCGCACGGTCGATCCCGACCTGATCAACCTCGCGCGTGCGTTCAAGGCCTCGCGCGCGCAGATCTTCTGGAAGATCGAGTTCCCGGCGTCATTGCCGCCGCTGTTCGCGGGGCTCCGCATCGGCTCGACGCTCGCGGTGGTCGGCGTGGTGGTCGGCGAGCTGGTCGGCGGGAACCTGGGGCTTGGCTATCTTTTGTCGTTCGGCGAGGGACAGGCGAACACGGCGATGGTGTTCGTCGCGATCGTCATGCTGACGATCGTCGGCGGCATCGCCTATGGCCTGGTGATCCTGCTGGAGCAGCGCGTGCTGCACTACCTGCCCAAGCGCGTGCACACCGGGTTTTAGGTCCTGGTGCCTTCGGCAAGGATTTTCATCTGCGCCAGCCCCTTCTCCATGTCGGGGCCGAGCGTCTTCTCCATGTTCATGACTAGGCAGATCGCCTTGCTGATGAAGTTCATCGGACCGTAGGAGGCCCAGACCACCTCGGTGCCGCCGGGCTGCGGCCGGAAGATGAACTCGCTGGTGGACGAGCCCTCGAACGGCTTCACGAATTCGACCTCGATGCGGACCAGCTCGCCGGGCTTGCTTTCGACGAGCGTCATCTTGCCCTCGCCGACCTTCTCGTTGCCCGACCACTTGAACACCGCGCCCTGCCCACCCTGCGTCCCCTCGAACGCAATCTTGGAATTGGGGTCGAGCTTCGCCCAGGGCGACCAGTCGTCCCACTTGCGGAAGTCGCTGACCTCACCGAACACCGCCTGCGGCGGCGCATTCACCATCGCCCGGCGCTCGATGCGGAAATGGTCGGGCTGCATGGCGACATAGACCGCGAGACCCGCGATCCCGGCCACGAGGAGAAGCAGGGTTTTCTTGAGCATTTGCGCTCCCATAAATTTGCGAATTGCTCAACTACCTAACAGCCGCGGCAGGAACGTGGCAAGCGACGGCACGAGGAATACCAACAACAACACCAGCAATCCAAACCAGACATAGGGCATGGCCGCGCGGAACACGTCGTTCATGGCGATGCTTGGCGGTGCAACGCCCTTCATCGTGAACAGCAGCAGGCCGAACGGCGGCGTCAGCAGGCCGAGCTGCATGCAGATCAGGAACAGCACGCCGAACCACACCGGATCGACGCCGAGCTTTTGCACCAGCGGCATGAAGAACGGCAGCGTGATCAGCATCATCGACACCTGATCGACGAAGCATCCGAGAAACAGCAGGATCGCCATCATCCCGAGAATGAGCACGGTGGCCGACAATCCCTGCGCCGAGACCAGGCCGACGATGCCGTTCGTCGCACCAGAGAAGCTCAGCACCTGGGCGAAGGTCGTGGCGCCAATGATGATGAACAGGATCGTGCCGGACACCGCGACGGTGCCGATCAAGGCCTTCATCAGCGCATCCCAGCTGAGACTGCGGTAGAGCATCGCCGCAACGATGGTGCCGGCTGCGCCAAGCGCCGCCGCTTCGGTCGGCGTCGCCCAGCCGGCGGTCATCGCCCCGACCACCATGCCGAAGATCAGGACCAGCGGCAGCACGTGGACCAGGAACGGTATCCAGCGTTTCAAGCCGCCCGGCCCCGCTTCCAGCTCTTCTTCCGGCGCGAGCGACGGGTCGAGCGTGGCGCGCAGGATGATATAGCCGACAAAGAGAATGCTCAGGATCAGGCCCGGAATGATGCCGCCGATCAAAAGGCCGGAAATGGAAATGCCGGCGAGGCTGCCGAGCAGAACCGCCAGCGCCGACGGCGGGATCAGCATGTCGACGCCGCCGATGCCGATGATCGGCCCCATCGCCATCCGCTTGTCGTAACCGCGGTCGAGCATGGTCGGCAGCATCAGGCTGCCGAGCAGCGCGGTGGTGGCGATGGTGGAGCCCGAAATCGCCGAGAACACGGTGCCGGCGACAATGGCGATGACCGACAGCCGGCCCGGAACCCTGCGAATGAGCAACGCGAAGGCATCGATCGCCTTCAATGCCACGCCGGAGTGGAACAGCACCTCGCCCATCAGCACGAAGAACGGGATCGGCGTCAGCGAGAAGCTCGTCACCGAGGCGACGGCGTTGCGGGCAAGCTGCGACAGCCCCTGCTCGCCGCCAAGAAAGAACAGCGCGCCGACGATATTGATGGCGAGAAACCCAATCGCGACCGACAGCCCGAGGCTCATCAGCGCGACCAGGCCGCCGAACAGGATGATGCTTGCCTCGACCCAATTCATGCGCGGCTATCCGACCGAGGTCGCCTCGCTGCGCCGTCCCGGCGATGCGCGCATCAGGCGTGCGAAGCGGAACACGAATTCGGCGGCGAGCAGCGCGAAGCAGACCGGCAGCGGCCAGAGCAGCCACCATTCCGGGAACACGAGGTTCTTGATGGTGATCGAGCCGAGGCTCGCGCTGTCGATCGTCATCTTGAGGCCATAGCGCATCATGATCAGGCAGACGGCGAAGCCCAGCACGTCGGCCAGCGCCTCCATCAGCCAGGCGATCCGAACCGGCATCAGCGTCAGCACCAGATCGATCCGCACATGCTGGCCGCGGCGCAGCAGCCACGGCGCGGTGAGCAGCGTGGTGAGGTAGAGCGCGTATTCGGAGACTTCGTTGGCCCAGGGAAACCCGGTGCGCGTGACGTTGCGCAGGATGATGTCCGCCGAGACCATGATCACCATCGCCAGGAGCGTCAGCGCGGCGAGGATCGCGAGCGCGTTGAGCAGCTTGGCGAAGGCGTCGGAAAGTCGATTCATCTATGTAACGCGCTCAGCTCTCGTGTCCCGGGTTTCTTGCTGGCCCAACCGGCCCCCGGATCAGCGGTGCACCGCTTCGCCATGGCGCGTCGAAGACGCGCGTAAACACGCTTGTGGCACCGCGTCCGGGACACAAGCCGCTAGTTCCCGGCAAGCTGCCGCAGCTTCGCGCCGTTCTCCGGCGAGCGCCTGATCACCGACGCCCAGCCGACCTCGTTGGCCTTGGCGAGGAACACCTTGCTTGCGTCGGCTCCAAGGTCGATCGGCTGAATGCCCGCCGCCGCCTGCTTGTCGCGCTCGGCCTTGACCAGCGCCACGTTCTCGGTGTCGAGGCCTTCGAGCCACAGCGCCGCATCGCTCAGCACTTTCTTCTGCGCTGCCGAGAGCCCCTTCCAGACATCGTTGTTGACCAGCACGCCGACCTCGACGCTGTAGAACGCCGGCTCCAGCCGGAACTTGGTCACCTTCTCCCAGCCGAGGTCGAAGATGCCGGAGACCGGCCAGCCGTAGCCGTCGACCACGCCGCGCTCGAGCGCGGTATAGACTTCGCCCGGCGCGGTGGTGACGGTCGTGCCGCCCATCGCCTCGACCACGTCCTTGTAGACCGGCGTGACGCGGATCTTCAGGCCGGTGAAGTCCATCTTGTCGATCTTCTTGTTCAGATAGATGTGGAACGGCACGTTGTGGAACTGGCGCGCGAGATAGTGCGCGTTGATCTTCTGCTGGTGCAGCTGATCGACAAAGGCCCAGGTGCCGTTCTGCCGCTGCTCGCTCATCGGCCTGGAGATCAGCTTGAGCCCGTCCGCCTCGGGCACCAGGTTGGTGTAGAACGCGCCGGTGACGTTGGCGATGTCCACCACCTTGGTGCGCACCGCGTTGCCGACCTCGAACGGCGGCATCGCCCGCGGCCCGCCGATGTAGTTGATCTGCACCTGGCCCTTGCCGTCGGCGTTCACCTTCTGGATGAAGCGCTCGAAGTTCTTGGAGAACTGCGTGCCCTCGGCAAAGGACGTGACCGCGCGCAGCGTCACCTCCTGGGCGAGGACGGGAGCTTGGGCCTGCACGACGAGTCCGCCCAAAGCGAGCCCGGCAATCAGCATTTGACGCATAGGAACCCCCTCAATTGCTCACAAACCGCAGGAATGGCTGCGCTTTTCGTGGCAGTTTCGATCAAATATAATCGTGCCGAGAGGTGGGCCGAGTCAAACGCCCACGTTGCCCCACCCGCCACCCCGAGGCTTTGTCGCGCGCCCGCGGCGCGCATCCCGGGATGGCGGCAGGAAGACCGGAGACTGCTGGAATGGCCGAGCGCTCGTTCAAGGAAGAGGTCGAGAAACTCAAGCTCGGCGAAGGCGAGGAATTCCACGGCGAAGGCATCCTGGCCGTCACCAAGGCGCTGCTGCAAACGGGCGTGTCCTACGTCGCCGGCTACCAAGGCGCGCCGATCTCGCACCTGATGGACGTGCTGGCCGACGCCAACGAGATCCTCGAAGGTCTTGGCGTCCATTTCGAGAATTCGGCGAGCGAGGCCACGGCCGCCGCCACCCTTGCGGCCTCGGTCAACTACCCGCTGCGCGGCGCGGTGACCTTCAAGTCCACGGTCGGCACCAACGTCGCCTCGGATGCGCTCGCCAACCTCGCCTCCGGCGGCGTCACCGGCGGCGCGCTGGTGATCATCGGCGAGGACTACGGCGAAGGCTCCTCGATCATGCAGGAGCGCGTGCACGCGTTTGCGATGAAGTCGCAGATGTGGCTGCTCGATCCGCGGCCGAACCTGCCGACCATCGTCCGCACCGTGGAGAGCGCGTTCCAGCTCTCCGAAGCCTCCAACACGCCGGTGATGCTGGAGCTGCGCATCCGCGCCTGCCACGTCTACGGCCGCTTCACCACCAAGACGAACAAGCGCCCCGACTTCGGCCTGACCGATGCGCTGGAGAAGCCGCGCCGCGACCTGTCGCGCATCGCCATGCCGCCGATGACCTACGTGCACGAAAAGGACAAGTGGGACGTCCGCCTCCCCGCCGCGCTGAAGTACATCGAGGAGAACCAGCTCAACGAGTTCTTCGATGGCGAGGCAAGCGACATCGGCATCGTCGTCCAGGGCGGGCTCTACAACACGACGCTGCGCGCGCTGCTGCTCAACGGCCTGGCCGACGCCTTCGGCGAGAGCAAGGTGCCGGTCTACGTGATGAACGTCACCTATCCGCTGGTGGACAAGGAGTTCGTCCGCTTCTGCCAGGGCAAGAAGGCGATCCTCATCGTCGAGGAAGGCGGGCCCGACTACATCGAGCAGGCGGTCAACACCATCCTGCGCCGCGCCGACATCCAGACCCGCGTGCACGGCAAGGACGTGCTGCCGATGGCCGGCGAATACACCGGCGGCGTGGTGCGCGAGGGCATCCGGAAATTCATCGAGAAGGTGCGGCCCGATCTTGCGCCGCCCGCCGTGCCGGTTCCCGCTCCGCGCAAGGAGATTGACAGCAAGGTCACCAAGGCGATCAACGAGAACGTGCAGCCCCGGCCGCCGTCGTTCTGCACCGGCTGCCCGGAGCGGCCGATCTTCGCGGCGATGAAACTGGTCGAGCGCGAGCTTGGCCCGCATCACGTCTCGGCCGATATCGGCTGCCACCTGTTCTCGATCTTCCCGCCGTTCGGCATCGGCGCGACCACCATGGGCTACGGCCTCGGTGCCGCCGGCGCGTCGGCGCTGAACGTCAAGGCCGGCAAGCGTGCCATCGCGATGATGGGCGACGGCGGCTTCTGGCATAACGGATTGACCAGCGGCGTCGGCAACGCCGTGTTCAACAAGAGCGACAACGTCCTGATCATCGTCGACAACGGCTATTCGGCCGCGACCGGCGGCCAGGACATCCCCTCCTCGTTCCACCCGAGCGCGACGCGCCACACGCAGAACTCGATCGAGGCTGCGGTGCGCGGCGTCGGCGTCACCTGGGCGCGCACCATCACCCGCACCTACGACGTGGCGCTGATGCGCGACACGCTGAAGGAGGCGCTGACCACCCCTGAGAAAGGCCCGAAGGTCATCGTCGCCCATTCCGAATGCATGCTGAACAAGCAGCGCCGCATCCGGCCGCTGCTGCGCAAGGCCGCACAGGCCGGCGAGCGCGTGGTGCGCGAGCGGTTCGGCGTCGATGCCGACACCTGCACCGGCGATCATTCGTGCATCCGGCTGTCCGGCTGCCCGTCGCTGACCATCGCGCCCAATCCCGATCCGCTGCGCAAGGAGCCGATTACCAAGGTGATCAACTCCTGCGTCGGCTGCGGCCTGTGCGGCGAGGTGAGCCACGCCGCGGTGCTGTGCCCATCGTTCTACCGCGCCTCGCTGATCACCAACCCGACCGGCTGGGACAAGTTCAAGGCGCGCATCCGCGACGCCGTGATCGGCTTCTTCCAGCGGCGCATCGAGCGCAAATTGGCGGCGGCATAAGCGATGAGCACGACCGAGCAACAGCGCCCCATCACCATCGCCATTCTCGCCATGGGCGGCGAAGGCGGCGGCGTGCTGGCGGAATGGATCGTCGATGTCGCCGAGCATGCCGGCTACATCGCGCAGATGACCTCGGTGCCGGGCGTGGCGCAGCGCACCGGCGCGACCAACTACTATGTCGAGCTGTTTCCCAAGACCGGCGCCAAGTCGAACACCCGCGCGCCGGTGCTCGGGCTCACGCCGGTCGCGGGCGACGTCGATATCGTCATCGCCTCCGAGCTGATGGAGGCGGGCCGCGCGGTGCAGCGCGGGCTGGTGACGCCGGACAAGACCACCTTCATCGTCTCGACCAACCGCGTCTATGCGATGACCGAGAAGATCGCGCTCGCCGACGGCCGGGTCGACAGCGGAGAACTGCTGGAAGCCTGCAAGTCGGCCGCCAAGCGCATCATTCATGGCGACATGGCGCAGCTTGCGGAGGCGACCAACAGCGTGATCTCGGCGGTGCTGTTCGGCGCGCTCGCCGGCTCCAAGGCGCTGCCGATGCAGCGCATGGCGTTCGAGGCGGCCATCCACCGCGGCGGCGTCGGCGTGAAGGAAAGCGTCGCGGCGTTCAGCGCGGGCTTTGCCGCGGCCGAAGGCGCCCCCAGCGTGGTGCAGGTCCCGGCCCAGACCAAGGTCATCTCGCCTGCCCTCGCGCCAGTTCTTGCCGAAGCCGACGGCTTCGGCGATCCGGCGCGGATGTACGTGCATGCCGGCATCGAGCGGCTCGCCGACTACCAGGACCTCGACTACGCCCGCGAATATCTGGCGAAGCTCAAGCCGATCGCCGAGATCGACAAGCTCCACGGCGGCGGCGGCAGGCTCCTGGCCGAAACCGCGCGCGAGCTTGCGCTCGGCATGGCCTACGAGGACACCGTGCGCGTCGCCGAGCTCAAGATCCGGCCGAGCCGGTTCGCCCGCGTGCGGGCCGAGGTGCAGGCCGCCGACGGCCAGATCATCGAGATCGCCGAGTTCCTGCATCCGCGGGTGCAGGAGATCGCCGACACGCTGCCGGAGGGCCTCGGCCGCTGGCTTCTCGACACGCCCTGGGCGCGGCGCTTGGTCGAGCGCTTCACGACCAAGGGCCGCGTGGTGAAGACCTCGTCGATCCGCGGCTTC
Source organism: Xanthobacteraceae bacterium (assembly GCA_019746135.1). Lineage (GTDB taxonomy): Bacteria > Pseudomonadota > Alphaproteobacteria > Rhizobiales > Xanthobacteraceae > Z2-YC6860. The sequence goes on along the minus strand of JAIESI010000032.1, from coordinate 17,524 downwards.
CTGCAGCTCTATTTCGTCGCCGCGCTGAAGCCGACGCGGCGGCGCTCGCTGCGCTTTGCCGCCGAGCACAAATTCCTGAGCGAATGGCTGCGCACCATCGAGACGGTCGCCGCCACGAACGTCGCGCTCGCGACCGAGATCGCCACCACCCGCACGCTGGTGAAGGGCTACAGCGACACCCACGAGCGCGGCAAGGCGCGCTACGAGACGCTGATGCAGATGCTGCCGCAGATCATGGAGACCGCCGATCCGGCGGCGACGCTGGCGCGGCTGCGCAAGGCCGCGCTCACCGACGACACCGGAGCGGCGCTGACCGCGGCGATCAAGGAGCTGCGGCCGATCTCGCAGGCCGCGGAGTAGCGTGCAAACCAGCGTGATGATGCGGCTGCGCGGCTGGGCGCGCGCCATCAAGCGCGACGTGCATGCCGTGTATCTCGCTTCTCGCGACCCGCGCGTGCCGTGGTACGCCAAGGCGCTGGGTGTCTGTATCGCCGCCTACGCGCTCTCGCCGATCGATCTCATTCCCGACTTCATCCCGGTGCTGGGCTATCTCGACGACGCGATCCTGCTGCCGCTCGGCATCCTGCTGGTGGTGCGGATGATTCCACCGGACGTCATGGCCGAGCATCGCGCGGCGGCCGCTGTTGCCGCGGAGCGGCCGAGGAGCACCGCCGGCGCGATTTTCATGGTTGCGGTCTGGTTTGCGCTGACCGTAATCGCTGGCTGGCTCGTCTATCGCTGGCTCTATCTCTGAGCCGTTTCGCGCGCTCGATCTCCGTCACCTGTGACTTGTTCACCTGCACCGACGGCTGTCGCCGTGACACACTGGATCGCCCGTCTTCGCGGACGACGACAGCAGCTCCGTAGCCCGGATGAAGCGAAGCGAAATCCGGGACCGGCCTTCCCGCATTCCGCTTCGCTCCGGGCTGCGGCACTACGGCACCACCGCCGTGGCCTCGATCTCGAGCCGAGCCTCGGGCTCGAACAGCCGGCCGACCTGCACCAGCGCCATGGCCGGAAAGTTGTCGCCCAGAACTTCGCGATAGGCTTTGCCGAGCTCCCTCCGGCAGGCGAGATACTCGTCCATGTCGAGCACGTACCAGGTGAGCCGTACGAGGTGCTCGGGCTTCGCCCCGCCCTCGGCCAGCACCGCGACGATGTTCGCAAGCGCCTGCTTGGCCTGCGGCACGAAGCCCTTGGGAAACCTCTCGCTCTCGTCCCAGCCGACCATGCCGCCGACGAACACGAAATCGCCGCGCGCCTTGATGCCGTTGGCGTAGCCCTTGGGCTGCGGCCAGCCCTTCGGCTGCAGCATCTGATGCTTGGCGGAACGCACGGGCAGTTCGCGGACTTTTCCTTCCGGCACGGGCAATCTCCTTACGATGCAAGTTTGTGCGAAGCGCTGGCCGCGGCCATCTTGCGCAACTCGAAGCGCTGCAGCTTTCCGGTCTGCGTCTTCGGCAGCTCGGTCACGAACTCCACCGCGCGCGGATACTTGTACGGCGCGACCGTGGCCTTCACGTGATCCTGCAGCGCCTTGATCATCGCGGCGTCGCCCGCGACGCCTGCGCGCAGCACGACGTAAGCCTTGACGATCTGGCCGCGCTCCTCGTCGGGGCAGCCGACCACGCCGCATTCGGCGACCGAGGCATGGGTCAGCAGCGCGGCTTCGACCTCGGGGCCGGCGATGTTGTAGCCCGCCGAGATGATCATGTCGTCGGAGCGCGCCTGGTACCAGAAGTAGCCGTCCTCATCCATCAGGTAGGTGTCGCCGGTGACGTTCCAGCCGTTCTGCACGTACTTCGCCTGCCGCGGGTCGGCGAGATAGCGGCAGCCGGTCGGTCCGCGCACCGCAAGGCGGCCGACCGTGCCGGGCCTTGCGACGTTGCCGTCGTCATCGAGGATGCGGGCCTCGTAGCCGGGCACCGGCTTGCCCGTGGAGCCGGCGCGCACCTCGTGCTCGGGCGAGCCGATGAAGATGTGCAGCATCTCGGTCGCGCCGATGCCGTCGAGGATTTTGATGCCGGTCGCCTTCTCCCAGGCTTCGAACGTCGCCTTGGGCAGCGTCTCACCGGCCGACACGCATTTGCGCAGCGACGAGATGTCGAAGTCCTTGAGCTTGCCGAGCATCGCCCGATAGGCGGTCGGCGCGGTGAACGGAATGGTGATCTTGTACTTCTGGATCGCGTCGAGAAGCTGATCGGGACCGGCCTGCTCCAGCAGCACGGTGGACGCGCCGATGCGCAGTGGAAACAGCACGAGACCGCCGAGGCCGAAGGTGAAGGCGAGCGGCGGCGAGCCGGTGAAACGGTCCGACGGCTCGGCGCGCACAATGTGCTTCGCGTAGCTGTCGCAGATCGCCAGCATGTCGCGGTGGAAGTGCATCGTGCCCTTCGGCTCGCCGGTGGTGCCGGAGGTGAAGGCGATCAGGCAGACGTCGTCGCTCGCGGTGTCGCAAGCGCTGAAATTCTCGTAGCCGGCCTGTCCCATCAGCGCTTCGAGCTCGGCGCCTTTGCCCCCTTGGCCCCAGTAGACGATCCGTTTCAGGTCCGCCGACTGCGCCTTGGCCTTTTCCATTTCGTCGGCGAGACGGACGTCGCACAGCGCCAGCGCGATCTTGGCCTTCGACAGCGGATAGGACAGCTCCTTGGCGCGCAGCAGCGGCATGGTCGCCACCACGACGCCGCCGGCCTTGATGACGGCAAAATAGGCCGCGACCATCATCGGATTGTTCGGCGCGCGCAGCAGAACGCGATTGCCCGGCACCATGCCGAGATCGCGGGTGAGCACATTGGCGATGCGGTTCACCCGCGCGTGGAATTGCGCATAGGTCAGCGTCTCGGACGGCGAGATCAGGCAGGCCCGGTCGCCCTCGCCCGCGGCGATCCAGCGGTCGACCCATTCGGTGACGCAGTTGAGCCGCTCGGGATACTGAAGCTCGGGCAAAGAAAATTCGAATTCGGGCCACTGCTCGCGCGGCGGCAGGTTGTCGCGCGCGAAGGTATCGACATGACCGGTTTTCGCCATTGCCCCCTCCTATTCGGCGGCCACCGCGGGCTTCGTGGGCCGTTGCTTCAACGCCTCGCGCGCGATCACGATCTTCTGGACCTCGGTTGCGCCCTCGTAGATGCGCAGCGCGCGAATTTCCCGGTAGAGCTCCTCGACCTTGACGCCCTTGGTGACGCCCGCGCCGCCGTGCAGCTGCACGGCGCGGTCGATCACCCGCTGGGCGGCTTCGGTCGCGAACATTTTCGCCATCGCCGATTCGCGGGTGACGCGCTGCGCGCCCTGATCCTTGGTCCAGGCGGCGCGATAGACCAGCAGCGCCGCGGCATCGACCTCGGTGGCGCTGTCGGCAATCGCCGCCTGGGTCAGCTGCAGGTCGGCGAGCGGCGCACCGAACAGCTTGCGCGTGGCCGCATGTTCGATCGTCTCGTGCAGCGCGCGGCGGGCAAAGCCCAGCGCCGCGGCACCGACCGTGGCGCGGAAAATGTCGAGCGTGGCCATCGCCACCTTGAAACCTTCGCCCGGCTTGCCGAGCCGGTGTGTCGCCGGCACGCGCACGCCGTCGAACTTCAATCGCGCCAGCGGATGCGGCGCGATCACCTCGATGCGCTCGGCGACGGTGAGTCCCTGCGCCAGCCCGTCGACGACGAAGGCCGACAGCCCCTTGGCGCCCGGCGCCTCGCCGGTGCGCGCGAACACCACGTAGTGGTCGGCGATGCCGCCGTTGGAGATCCAGGTCTTCTCGCCATCCAGGCGGAAACAGGCACCGTCGGGCTTGGCGGTCATCGCCAGCGCCGCGACATCGGAGCCGGCCTCGGGCTCCGACAGCGCGAAGGCCGCGATCGCCTTGCCGTCGCGCACCGGCGGCAGGTAGCGGCGCTTCAGCTCGTCCGAGCCGAACAGCGAGATCGAGCCGGTGCCGAGCCCCTGCATGGCGAAGGCGAAGTCGGCCAGGCCGTCGCGGAACGCGAGGATCTCGCGGGCGAGACAGAGCGTGCGCACGTCGAGCGACGGATAAAGTCCGCCATGCGACAGCGGCACCACCGCCTTGAGCAGGCCAGCTTCGCCCAGCGCCGTGACGCGGGCGCGGCAGGCCTCCTCGACGTCGTCATGCGGCAGCGACGGCAGCATCGCGTCGGCCCAGCGGCCGAGCGCCTCGGCGAACCGGCGATGGTCGTCGGTGAAGAACGGCAGCGTGAGGGTTTCGGCGAGGCTCATGGCAAGTGGACCCCCACCCCGACCCTCCCCCTTTCAGGGGGAGGGAGCGCACCACCCGAGTCGCGACACAGTCGTAGGGTGGGCAAAGCCGCCATCAGCGCGTTTACGCGCGTCTTCGACGCGCTATGGCGGCGTGCCCACCATGTCGCGCCGAGCAAGAATTGGTGGGCCCGGCGCTGCGCGCCTTGGCCCACCCTACGCGTGACGGACTGCGGCACGAGCGTGCGCATCAGTTGCCCTCGAACACCGGTTTTTGCTTTGCGGCGAAGGCGCGGAAGGCGCGGGCGAAATCCTCGGTCTCCATGCACAGCGCCTGGGCCACCGCCTCGGCCTCGACCGCGGTTTCCACCGACATCGCCCATTCCATCTCGAGCATGCGCTTGGTCATGGCATTTCCGAACGTCGGCCCGTCGGCCAGATCGCGCGCGAGCTTGGTCGCATCGGCCAGCACCGTCTCGGGCTTCGACAGGCGGTTGAAGAAGCCCATCCGCTCGGCCTCCTCGCCGCCCATGCTGCGGCCGGTATAGAGCAATTCCGCGGCGCGCCCCTGACCGATGATGCGCGGCAGGATCGCGCAGGCGCCCATGTCGCAGCCGCCGAGGCCCACCCGGTTGAACAGGAACGCGACCTTCGCCGCCGGAGTTCCAATGCGGATGTCGGAGGCCATGGCGATGATCGCGCCGGCACCGGCGCAGACGCCGTCGATCGCGGCGATGATCGGCTGTGGGCAGGCGCGCATGGATTTGACCACGTCGCCGGTCATCCTGGTGAAGTCGAGCAGCTCGACCGTGTTCATCTTGGTGAGCGGCTCGATGATCTCGAACACGTCGCCGCCGGAGCAGAAGTTGCCGCCGCTGCCGGTGACGACGAACGTCTTCACCACCTTGTCGCGCGCGGCGGCGCGGAAGATGTCGACCACCTCCGCATAGCTGTCGAAGGTGAGCGGGTTCTTCTTGTCGGGGCGGTCGAGCGTCAAGGTCGCGACCTTGCCGTCGACCACGAATTTGACGTGGCGGGCCTTGTAGTCCGACAGCGGCAGGGTCACCGGATTGGCGGCGCTCATTGTTCTTCTCCGTTCTTCAGCGCCTTGCGCGCCGAGGCCTTGGTCTTGGCGAGGAGCGGCATCAGCGCCTCGATGTCCTTGGTGGTGAGGCCTGCGAAAATCTCGCCGACCCAATCGGCGTTGACCCGCGCCATGGTGCGGAACTCGCGCTGGCCCTCCGGCGTCAGGCTGACGATCTGCACGCGGCGGTCGTCCGGATCGGGCTTGCGGCGGATGAGCCCCTGCTCCACGAGGCGATCGACGAGGCCGGTGATGTTGCCGTTCGACACCATCATGCGCTGCGACAGCTCGCCGAGCGTCATTCCATTGGGCGCTCGATCCAACTGGGCCAGAAGATCGAAGCGCGGCAGCGTGATGTCGAAATTGTCGCGCAGTCTTCTGCGCACCTCGTTCTCGATCAGTGTGGTGCAGGTGAGCAGCCTGAGCCACAGGCGCAATTCGGTCTTGTGGTCGTCCGGGCGCTCGGCGACCTTGGTCTCGGCATCAAGCGGAATGGTGGTGCGGTCGTCCATTACGGTGCGTCGGCTCCAATGACGAGGGTCGTGCCGGTGGCCACGGCCGCACGCGGCGAGCAGAAGTAGAGCACCGCTTCCGCGACCTCCTCCGGCTTGATCAGGCGGCCGATCGGCACGCGCGAACTGAAGCGGGCGGTCGCGTCTTCCCGGCTCATGCCCTGCCCGACCATCTTCTCGATCGGCGTGCGGATCAGGTCGGTGTCGACATAGCCCGGGCACACCGCATTGGCGGTGACGCCGGTGCCCGCGGTCTCGAGCGCGATCGAGCGGACGAGGCCGAGCATGGCGTGCTTGGCGGTGACGTAGGGCGACACGTTCGGCGCGGCGCGCAGGCTGACGATCGAGGCGACCGCGACGATGCGGCCGAAACCGCGTTCGATCATGCTTCCGAGCACCGCCTGCGCGGGGTGCAGCATGCCGATCACATGCTGCTCGAACATGTCGCGAAACTGCTCGGGTTTCGCCTTGGCAAACGGCGCGCCCGTGGCGGTGCCGGCATTGGCGACGAGAATGTCGATCGGGCCGCGCGCGGACACGGCCTGCCTGATGCCGCTGTCCACAGCTTTGGCGTCGGTGACATCGGCGATGACGTAGCCTGCGGCTTCGCCCTTCCCTGTCACCTCGGCGAGCGGCTTTTCATTGCGCCCGGCTATGGTGACCGCGGCCCCGGCCTGCGTCAGCGCGGCGGCAATGGCGCGGCCGATGCCGCGGCCGCCGCCGGTGACCAATGCGTGTTTTCCTTCAAGAGAACGCATTTCCGAGAGAACCTGATCCAACGGCGAAAGGCGCATTGAATTGCCGCGACACCGGCGGTCTCATCCCTCCCCGCGAGGGGAGGGTCCGCGCGAAGCGCGGGGGTGGGGAGATGGCAGCGGCAAACGCACCATCTCCCCACCCGGCTCGCTTCGCTCGCCACCCTCCCCTCGCGGGGAGGGATGGCACCGCCGACGCCTCTGGCGATGCAATGCCGCCGGAACGCGCCCTGACCTCTTGTGTGGAAAATACTTTAGGCTTAAACTTTTCAAGTTTCAAGTAGTTTGCTGCCCAGGTTGCTGCTGCGCGGAGGCGCACATGAACGTCCACATTCTCGGTGGAGGTCCGGCCGGCCTCTACTTCGCCATCCTGATGAAAAAGGCGTGGCCGCACACGCGCATCACGGTGTTCGAGCGCAACAAGCCGGACGATACGTTCGGCTTCGGCGTGGTGTTCTCCGACCAGACGCTCGAGGCGTTCGAGTCCTACGACCGCGAGACCTACCGGCAGATCGTCGGCCACTTCGCCTACTGGGACGACATCGAGATCCACTTCCGCGGCTCGACGCACCGCATCGGCGGCAACGGCTTCTGCGGCACGTCGCGGGCGATGCTCCTGAAAATTCTCGGCCGCCGCGCCCATTCGCTCGGCGTCAACATCAAGTACGGCTCGGAGGCCGATCCCGACAAGACGACGATCCGCGGCGCGGACCTCGTGGTCGCGGCCGACGGCATCAATTCGCGCACCCGCGAATTGTTCAAGGACCGCTTCAAGCCGACCATCGAGCTTCGTCCCAACCACTTCGCCTGGATGGGCTCGGACCGGCCGATGGACGCGTTCAACTTCTTCTTCCGCGAGACCCAGCACGGCATCTTCATCGCCCACTGCTACCAGTACCAGCCCGGCCGCTCGACCTGGGTGATGGAGTCCGATCCGGAGACCTTCAAGCGCGCGGGCCTCGACAAGCTCGACGAGCAGGCCTCGGCGCACTTCCTCGAAGGCGTGTTCGCCGAGGAGCTCGCCGGCCACAAGCTGATCACCAACCGCTCGCTCTGGCGCAATTTTCCGACCATCCGCTGCGAGCACTGGACCGCCGACAACATCGTGCTGATCGGCGACGCCAAGGCCACCGCGCACTTCTCCATCGGCTCGGGCACCAAGCTTGCGATGGAGGACGCGATCGCGCTGTACGAGGCGTTCCGCATAACCGGCGGCCGCGACGTGAAGACGGCGCTCTCGCATTTCGAGAAGAGCCGCCGCGACGAGGTGGAAAAGACCCAGCACTCCGCCGACGTCTCGCTCGTGTGGTTCGAGCACGTGCGGCGGTTCTGGGACATGGACCCGACGCGCTTCGCCTTCGGCCTGATGACGCGCTCCAAGGCGATCACCTACGACAACCTCGCGCTGCGCGCCCCCGACTTCGTGAAGATGACCGACAAGGTGGTGGCGCGCGACGTCGAGGCGCTGGGCTTCGACGTCGACACCGTCAAGCCCGAGGTGCCGATGTTCCAGCCGTTCCGGCTGCGCGACATGACACTTGTAAATCGCGTGGTGGTGTCGCCGATGTGCCAGTACTCGGCCAAGGACGGCCTGCCGGGCGACTGGCACATCGTGCATTACGGCTCGCGCGCGATCGGCGGCGCGGGGCTGATGTTCACCGAGATGACCGACGTGTCGGAGCTGGCGCGCATCTCGCCCGGCTGCACCGGCATGTACAACGACGCGCAGGAGGCGGCCTGGACGCGCATCGTCGATTTCGTGCACGGCAACTCGGCGACGAAATTCTGCCTCCAGCTCGGCCATGCCGGCCGCAAGGGCTCGACCCGGCTGATGTGGGACGGCATCGACGAGCCGCTGCCCGAAGGCAACTGGCCGATCGTCTCGGCCTCGCCCCTGCCCTACTACCCGCACAGCCAGGTCCCCCGTGAGATGACGCGGGCCGACATGGACGCAACCATCGCCGACTACGTGCAGGCGGTGCAGCGCGCCGGGCGCGCGGGCTTCGACATGATCGAGCTGCACGCCGCGCACGGCTACCTGATCGCAAGCTTCATCTCGCCGCTCACCAACCAGCGCAGCGACGAATACGGCGGGGCGCTGGCAAACCGGCTGCGCTTTCCGCTCGAGGTGTTCGGCGCCATGCGCAAGGCCTGGCCGGAGCGAAAGCCGATGTCGGTGCGCATCTCGGCGACCGACTGGCAGGACGGCGGGCTCACCGGCGACGACGCGGTGCAGGTGGCGCGCGCCTTCGCCGAGGCCGGCTGCGACCTGATCGACGTCTCGACCGGCCAGACCACGCCGGACGCCGAGCCGGTCTACGGGCGCATGTACCAGACGCCGTTCTCCGACCAGATCCGCAACGACGCGCATATCGCCACCATGTGCGTCGGCGCGATCACCACCGCCGACCAGGTCAACACCATCGTCGCCGCCGGCCGCGCCGACCTCGTGGCGCTGGCGCGGCCGCACCTCGCCGATCCCTCGTTCACGCTCAAGGCCGCGGCCTGGTACGGCGCGAAGGGCATCGCCTGCCCGCCGCAATACCGCGCCGGCCGCGATCAGCTGTTCCGCGAAAGCGACCGCGCCTGCAAGGAGCTGACCGAGCTCAAGCTCAAGGCGCGGCCGAAGACCCACGCCAACTCGTTCCGGCAGGCGGCGGAATAGACAGCCGTCCTTCGCGGATGTGACACGGGCCATCTCGTTTCCGCTCGCTTGTTCGAGCTATGGGGGCCTTCACTGGCTCCGCGAGCTCTCGCTTTCGCGAAGCCGAAGAACCCGGCGGCACCCCGGCTTCGCTCGCCATAGCGCGTCAAAGACGCGCGTGAACGCGCTGGTGGCGAGCTCTCGCCTTCGCGAAGCCGAAGCGGCTTCGCTTCGGCGCAGCAAGGACCCGGCTTCGCTCTGCGAGCTACGCCGGGCACGCGCCAGACGCGCTTCGCCGCCCGGCGACTTCACTTTTTTCGGGCTGCCGGGCCCGCCCTTTCCCCTTTTTCCTCTCCCTCGAAACGAGGGAATGGAGCGCCGGGAGGCGCCGGGCCCAGTGACGTAGGGCCCGCCGGACCATCGGGTCCGGCGCGCGCCTTTTCGAGGCGCGCGCCCCCCAGTGACGCAGGGGGGCGGCGCCTCCCGGCGCTCCACCGTGGAGACCGCGGCCGGGGGAACGTTCTCCCCGCCCGGCGGCTTCGTTCGCTTGGCTCCGGACGATCCGAAGAGGATCTCCCGGGTCAAGTTCGTTCTCTGTATGTTCCTATACAGGAATATTGTCAACCCCGCGCTCATCGCCCCGGCGAGGCCTTGCAGCGGGCGCTGCGGAGACACACGTGCGGGATTCGATCGCCACGAACGACAACAAGAACCCGAGCGCGAGGAGAACGAGATGGCGATGTCGTCGCGAGAGCGGCAGGAACGCAAGATCGACCAGGCGCTGGAAGAGACGTTTCCGGCGAGCGACACGCCGTCTTTCGTCGGCGCGGGTGCAAAACCGGACAAGCCGCCGCGCGAGGAGTGCGACGAGCCCCGCGAAGGCGAGCCACCTGCAAGGAACCGACCGCGTTGAAGCGCGAGGCAGGGCCGAAACCCGCGCCAACACGTTCCGGCAGGCCGCCGATCAGGCGTGGAAGCGGCGCATCGCCGGGATGGACCGGCGGAAAAGTTGGCCTTATATAGGGGCCGAATCCGGCCGGGCGGCGCGCCCGATCGCCGGATTTCCAATGCAGCGGTGCCGTGTCACGGGCCCGCCGCGGCGTTGGGGGATAGTTCAATGGTAGAACAGCGGACTCTGACTCCGTTAATCTTGGTTCGAATCCAGGTCCCCCAGCCAACTGATTTTCCTACGATTTCGGCCGGCGCTGCTAACACGGGCCAAAAAACTCCGAGCAGAGTGGACGCCGGCCTTCGGGAGACGGCGCGAGCGCGGGTCTGTTTGATCCTCAGCGCGGCTCTTGAAGCGCCAGCTGTCGTTGCCGGTCTCTACGATGTCGCAGCGGTGCGGCAGCCGATCCAGCAGGCGGTGGTCATCTTGGCGTCGCCGAAGACGCCAGGCACACGAGGCCTTTGAGGCGCAGCCTGCATCAAGGCGTAGGATGCTCATGAATTTTGCAGCGCGCCCCGGACCGGCTTCGCGCATTCAACTCAGCGCCAGCGCCACAAGCATGCCGATCGTGGTGAGCACTAACCCGGAGACCAGCATTGGGATCAAGCTGCCGCTGGAGCGCGGGTTTGTATCGGCAGATGCGATCTCGGCTTCCGTGACGGTTTCTTCGATCATCGCCCTATCCTTTCGATGGCCGCCGGCCGGCTCGACCGGCGTTTGCGGCCACACAAGCGCCGCCCGAGAACGGCTCTCGCTTCTTTGTCTGGTCGCATTTTCTGCCGCGAACCGCTGCACCTCCCGGATCAAGTCCGGGACAGGCTTTCGCCGGAGAATCTCTAGGGCGCGCCTTCGTATTGCGGGAACAACACATTGTTCTCGAGATGGATGTGCTCCATCAGGTCGCTCGCAAGCTTGACCAAGCCCGTGTAGAGGGCCTGTCACGAGCGGCACGCATCGATGGGCACGATGAAGTTGTCGGTCAGGCGCTCCAGCTTTCGCAATTGCTCGACGTGACCGTCATGATCGTGACGTATCTGCGCGATGGGAGCGTCCAGACCTGGGCCGGCACGCCTGCGCATGGCGGGGAACAGGATGAGCTCCCCCTTCTTCATATGCACCTCAAGCTCGCCCAGCATGTCCTGAAGGACGTCGGCCAGTCCGGCCGGCGCCTTCGAGTGTCCCGCATGGACGGCCTCGACCTTGCGGGAGAGCATAATCAGCTCGGGCAGTTCGCGGCGGTGGGTGTCGTGATAGCGGGTCAAAATGTGATCGATGAGTTCGCCTGATTCGAGCGAAGCCGGCACGGCCGCCGCAATGTCTCCGACGGTTCAAGCCCGCAGGGGCAGGTCCTGCGCCGTGGCGTTCATCGCACGCCTCCTTTTTCGGATATGTCAGATCGACGGAACCGCTCGCCGCGCCCGAGCAGGACGCCATGCTGAACTGCGATCCCGAGCTCCAGGCTTTCGGCGATCCGCCTGGCGCGCTCGACGACATGCGCCTCGGCTTCCGCCGGGCACACCTCCCGCGCGGTTTCCTCGAACAGCGATAGCCAGCGGTCGAAATGGGCCGCATCGACCGGAAGCGGCAGATGCTTGGTCATCGGGCTGCCGTGATAACGGCCCGACATCAGCGCAACGGACGACCAGAACTCACACATCCGCTGCAGATGAGGCTCCCAATCCCGGATTCGGGCCTCGAACACCGGACCCAGCAGTGGATCCTCACGGACCTTCGCATAAAAGCCCCGCACCAATCGCTCGATCATCGGCTCGTCGATACCCGTTCGCGCCGCGATTTCGTCCGTAATCTCTTGACGCCGCTGCATCGATGCTGAGCCGATAAAGTGGTATTTCTTATACCGCTTTATCCCGGAAGACTGGTATTGTAAATACCTATTTCAACCGTGCACCTGGCAGGGACCGATATGCGTCTGACCGCCTTCACCGATTTCGCGCTGCGCGCCTTGATGCGGCTGGCCGATGAGCCCGACCGCTCGTTCTCGACCAACGAGATCGCGACCGCATTCGGCATTTCCCGCAACCACCTCATCAAGGTGGTGCGCGATCTCGCCGACAGCGGATTCGTCATCACCCAGCGCGGCGTGGGCGGCGGCTTTCGCCTGGCGCGCCCGCCTCAGTCCATCACGCTGGGCGAGGTCGTCCGGGCGCTGGAGGAGCGTCACCCGCTGGTAGAGTGCTTCCGGGACGACGGCGGAGAATGCGCGCTCACGCCGCGATGCCGATTGAAAGCCCAATTGGCGGCCGCGCAGGAAGCGTTCATGCGCGAACTCGACAAGACGACTGTAGCGGAATGCGCCTATCCCGGACGTCCAAAGGGCAGGCCGGTTCCGAGCGCGGCATGAGAGCCCCATGACACCGCAGGAACCGGCAACCCATGCGCTCACGTTCGAACACGGTGCCGTTCAAATCGATGCCGCGATCGTGGCGGATGGATTCGGCATTGCGCTGCCGCTGCTTCTGGAGCGGATGCGGGCGGGCGAGATCACAAGTCGGTTCGAGCAAGGGGTCGATGCAGACAACGGCCGCTATCGCCTCACGTTCTTCTCCAAGCACCGGCGATTCCGGATCGTCGTCGACCAAAGAGGCTCGATCATCCAACGTACGACCCTCGACTATGGGGATAGACTGCTTCCAAGGTCGGCACACAGGCCAGGGGCATGAGTTGACGACCAGCCCGTCGGCGCGTCCGCAACCCACAACATTCATCCGGCATCGACGCCGGCCGCAAGACGCTCAGCGTCACCGTTCAAGCCCGGCCGCGAGGCGCCATGTCCCCAGGTGATCTCCTCCCCGAGGCACTGACCACGCTCACCGAAGGCAACGTTCCAGATGAGGTGTTTGCGCAAACGCGAGCGCAGTTCAGCGAGGAAGAACTCGTCAAGCTGACACTGGCGATCGTCGCTATCAACGGCGCGAACCGCATCAACGTCGCCTTCCGTACCGTGCCGGGCTCGTATCAGCCCGCCATTCGCCGCGCCGCCGAGTGAGCCATCGTGTCCCTGCCCCCGCCCGTCAGCGCCACAACGCCATTCAAACACCATCCCGCCGAGTCGGGGCTGACAGAGTCGCTTGTTCGCAAGGTCATCGTTTCGTTTTACGAAAACGTTCGCGACGACGCGCTACTCGGGCCAATATTTTCTGAAGCGATCGGCGAAAACTGGGATTCTCACATCGAGCGCGTTGCCCGTTTTTGGCTGACGGCGACACGGCTGGGCAGCGGGTATGACGGCCGGAATTTCATGCCCGCGCATCGCCGGCACTCTTCTATTCGCGCCGATCACCTGTCGCATTGGCTCGCGCTGTTCCGCGCCACAGCGGCCCATCATTGCCCTCCGCAGGCTGCATTGGCGCTCGTTGATATTGCAGAAAGAATGGCGGAAACGCTGCAGATCAGTCTTGCCAGGCGCGACATCGGGCAATGATTTCCTCGTCGCATCCGTTTGGGTTCAGCTTTAGGAAGCCCGGCGCGTCATGAGCGAGCGCCGATCACGGCCGAACCGGACCGGCGTCGGATGCCCAATTGGGCATTCGAAAGGAACACGACGACACGCCACCGATCAGCTTTGGTCTGAGCTGGTTCGCATCTCGACTCGGTGGCGGCCTATTCATTCCTGTGACGTGAGCGCGGCCCCGTCAGGACACGATTGTTCGTCCGGATCGGCAAGCAAGACGCGATTCCGCTTGCGGATGGGCTTTCCTTTTTGAGGATAAGAATCGGAGTTTGACCGCACGCGCAACCCACTATGCCTTTCTTCAGGTCATCGAGAGCGTTCGATGGCCGCGCTAAAAGCAAGAAAGGACGCGTTTCCATGAGCAAAGAAGAAGACAACAAGGCTACCGTCGTTCGGTGGTTCACCGAATTCTGGGGCAAGGACGTGAATCTGGCGGTCGTCGACGAGATCGCCGCGCCTGACATGCTGCTGAAATACTCGCTGCATGAACCGCGCCGCGGCCGCGCCGACATCAAGGCGTTCATGACCGACTTCCGCGCTGCGTTCCCGAATCTCAACTTCTGGGGCACCGCCGACCTGATCGCCGAGGGCGACTATGTGGTCGGCCAGTGGGAAGGCGGCGGCACGCACACCGGACCCGCGTTCAGCGACTTCCTCGCGGGTTCGCTTCCCGCCAACACCGGGCGCACCATGCGGTTCACGGGAACGACCGTGCTGAAGGTCGTGAACGGCAAGATCGTCGAGGAAATCGGCCTCGACGACGGCGTCGCGTGCCTCACGCAACTCGGCATCCTCAAAAAGGCCTGATTGCGAGGAGGCGCCCCGCGACGGGTTCGCGGGCGCTTCCCACTCGGGAGGAAGGGGCGCGCTCGCGGCGCGCCCCTTTTTTTGCAAGCGCCGGCTTTATCGAATTGGAAGGCAGGAAACGGAGCGTTGCCGCGAACGAAACGACTAGACCGGGGAAGCACCCGTCCCTGGCATCAAGAGCGACAGCAAATGCACCGCATCGGTTATGCCCCCGGCACGTTCGACCTGTTTCATGTCGGGCACGTCAATCTGCTGCGCAATGCGCGCAAGCACTGCGATATCCTGATCGCGGGCGTCGTCGCCGACGAGATCGCGTTCCGCGTCAAAGGCGTCGTGCCCGTCATCCCGGTCGCGGACCGCCTTGAAATCCTCCGCTGCATCAAGTTCGTCGATTCCGCCTACCCGCATGTGAAGGACGACATCCTCGCGGTCTGGCAGGAGCTGCGCTTCGATATCCTGTTCAAGGGTGACGACTGGCAGGGCACCGCGAAGGGCAAGCGCCTTGAACGCGATCTCGCGACGGTTGGCGTCGAGCTGCGCTTTTTTCCTTACACCACCACGGTTTCGAGCACGCTGCTGCGGCGAGCCCTGCAACCTCATGAGGTGCCATGACCTGATCCCGATCGCCGAATTGGGGCGGCCTTTCGGCCAGGAATCGGGTGGGCCCCCGCGTCCGGGGCTGCAATATCTCGAGCGTTGGCGATGCGCCCTCGTGCGTCCCGGCCCTTTTCGATTTGAAAGCAAGGATCGGAGTGTGGGATCGACATGGCCCCCGGCATGAATGTCCCACCGTCTTCGACAGGAACTGCCATGCAGACATCGACCATCCGGCAAGAGACAACTTCTGCACCATCCGTGGTGGATGACCCGCGCTGGGCGCGGATCGTGGCGCGTGACAAAACGGCAGACGACCTCCTCTGGTATTCCGTCGCGACGACGGGCGTGTACTGCCGCCCGTCGTGCCCGTCGCGGACCGCAAACCCCACGAACGTGCAGTTGCATGACTCGCTTGCGTCGGCGCGGGCTACGGGATTCCGGCCCTGCAAGCGCTGCAACCCGGAAGGGCTTTCGACCGACCGCGAGAATGCCGCAATCGTTGCGCGCGCCTGCCGGCTGATCGAGGAGAGCGAGGAAGAGCCCTCGCTCTCGGAACTGGCCGACGCGGTCAGCCGGAGCCCCAGTTATTTTCATCGCGTGTTCAAGGCGACAACGGGCCTGACGCCGAAAGATTACGCGATTGCGCATCGCGCAAAACGCGTGCGGCGATGCCTGAATTCCAGCAACAGCGTAACCGGCGCGATTTACGACGCCGGCTTCAACTCCAGCGGCCGCTTCTACGAGACATCGACGGACATGCTCGGCATGACGCCGACCCAGTACATGCAGGGTGGCGCAAACGAAGAGATCCGTTTCGCGGTCGGTGAAACCTCGCTCGGCGCGATACTGGTCGCATCCAGCCAGAAGGGGGTCGCCGCAATCCTGCTCGGCGACGATCCCGGCGACCTGGTCCGCGATCTGCAGGATCGCTTTCCGAAAGCAAAGCTGATCGGAGCCGATCGGGATTATGAGGCTCGCGTGGCGCGCGTCGTCGGGTTCGTCGAGATGCCGAAGCTCGGTCTCGACCTGCCCCTCGACGTTCGCGGCACCGCCTTCCAGCAGCGCGTGTGGCAAGCGCTCCGGGAGATTCCGGTCGGGCGCACCGTTTCCTACGCAGAGATTGCCCGCCGCATCGGGGCACCGAAAGCCGTGCGGGCGGTCGCAGGGGCGTGCGCCAGGAACAACCTCGCGGTCGCGATCCCATGCCATCGCGTCGTGAAGAACGACGGTGCAATCTCAGGCTACGCCTGGGGTGTGGAGCGAAAGCGCACACTTCTCGATCGCGAGGCTCGGCCCGGCGGGTAACCCGCCGCGAGACGGCAAACGGCCGACAACCCAACCGTCCCTTGCCACCGCGGACCCCTCCCCGCCCGGCGCTTGATATCCGTAGACAGCCTGATCGATGAGCCTTTCCGCCCGCTACAGAAAATCCGTTTCCTTCCTTCGCAAGCTGGACGCCGATTGGGAAAAACTTATCGCCCATGTCGGGCCGTGCCGGCACGATCCGAAGGCCGCCCGCGAACCGTACGAGGCCCTGGTCCGCGCCATCGGCTATCAGCAGCTCACCGCGAAAGCCGGTGACGCCATCATCGCCAGGCTGAAGGCCCTGTATCCAAAAACGAAATTTCCAGCGCCGGACGACATCCTGGCGGCGGACTTCGACGAGCTTCGATCCTGCGGCTTTTCGGCCTCGAAGATCGCGACCATCAAGGCAATCGCCGAAGGCTCGTTAAGCGGCCTCGTGCCATCGCGCGCGATCGCCGTCACCATGAGCGACGAAGATCTGATTTCGCGGATCGTCACGATCAAGGGCGTCGGGCGGTGGACCGTCGAAATGCTGCTCATGTACTCGCTCGAGCGCATGGACATTCTTCCCGTGGACGATTTTGGCGTGCGTGAGGGATATCGCGCGCTGAAATCCCTGAAGGTTCAACCCAGACCGAAAGAACTTCGCGAAATCGGAAAAGCGTGGGCCCCGCACCGCACCGTGGCGTCCTGGTATCTTTGGCGGATGCCCCGGGAGCGAGGCAACGTGCTCAACTAGCGACACGCTGCGCTGGAGCGCGACCGCTCCATCCGTCCATCACGCAGGTCCACCAACGGCGAACCGAACGGATCGACAGATGAGAGAGGATGAAAAAACGCGGCGCGTGCAGCTTTTCGAACGCGCGATGAGCCGTGATCCTATCGCCCGCCGTCGCTACGCGGACACCGACAAGGCGCTCGTCATGTGTCACCTCGACCAGTTGGTCGCTAATGGATACGCCGCGTGGGCAGAACGCAGCAACGGAGATCTCGAAGTACGATTCTATTCCGGGCAGCGATTTCTCCTCGCGCGGCACACGATTACGCGGATCGCATAGCCCGTGGCTGCGCGCCGGCCGGTCAGACGAAGGTCGGATTTCACTGTCTCCGGGTCGTTGTCAGGTGCCGTCGCGGGGTTGGTTGGAAATGAGGGTGGCGTAGTCTCCGAGGTGATCAACCTCGAATCATCCGGCGTT
>JAIESI010000054.1 GCA_019746135.1 Xanthobacteraceae bacterium | reverse complement strand
GGGCCAGTTGTCGTTCGCCTCGGTCGGTCCCGGCACGATCCACCATCTCAACGCCGAGATGTTCAAGAGCATCTTCAATCTCAACGTCGTGCACGTGCCGTACAAGGGCACCGCGCCGGCCTTGCAGGACGTGGTCGGTGGCCACGTGCAGTTCATGTTCGCCGATGTGCCGCCCGCGAAGGGCCTCATTCTCGGCGGCAAGGTGCGCGCGCTCGGCGTCACCACGCTGGAGCGGGTGAAGGCGGTGCCGGACGTGCCGCCGCTCGCGGAGGTTGGCATCCCCGGCTACAACACCGCGTCGTGGCACTCGATCTCCACCGCCGCGGGCGTGCGCAAGGACATCGTCGACAAGCTCGCGGGCGAGATCGCCGAGGTGATGAAGGAGCCGGAGGTGCTGAACATCCTGCTCGAGGAGGGCGCCGTGCCGCAGGTCTCGCCGCCGCCGCAGGAGTTCAAGAAATTCGTCGACAGCGAGATCGTGCGCTGGGGCGAGCTCGTGGCGAAGGCCGGGATTCTGCACAGCCAGTAAGGTTTGGCCGGCTCATCGCTCCCTAAGGCCGAGCGTCTCGATCAGCGCCTTCATCAGGCGCCGCTCGTCGTCCAGCCGCCTGGCGAAATCGGCGCCGACGACCAGCTCGGCGTTGACGTTGAGCCGTTCCGCGGCCTTGGTGAATTCCTCCGAGGCGAACGCCCGTGCGCACGCGCCCTGCAGCTTGCCGGTGACAGCTTCGGGCAGAGTGCGCGGCGCAAACAGCCCGTTGATCGAGCGGAACGGCAAGGCGTAGCCGAGCTCGGCCACGGTCGGCACATCCGGGAAGATCGCGCTGCGCTTGCGGTTGAACACGGCGATGACCCGCACGCTTGCCGGGCTGAACGAGCCGATCGACAGGACCGTCGTGTCGATGGTGCCGGCGATCACATCCTTGATCTGATCGCCGAGCGCGCGATACGGGATGTCCGCCATCTGGAATCCGGCCTGCTGCGCCAGCAGCGTGCCGAACAGGTGCGGCGTCGCCGCCGGACCCGAATGCCCGAAGCGGATCGTGCCGGGATTGGCGCGCGCAGCGTTCAGGAACTCCGCGAAATCCTTGAAGCGGGAGTCCGGCCCCACCACCAGCGCGAACGGCGTCTCGAACATCTGGCACACCGGCTCGATGTCCTCGATGCGGTAGGGCAGGTCGGCCTTCACGAACGGCTGCACCGTGAGCTGGCTCTGGCCCGCGAACATCAGGGTGTGGCCGTCGCGGGCCGCGGCGACCTCGCCGAAAGCGATCACGCCGGATGCGCCGGGCTTGTTGACGACCACCACCGGCTGGCCGAATTCGGCGGCGAAGCGGTCAGCGGTGACGCGGGCGAGGCTGTCGAGCACGGTGCCGGCGGAAAACGGCACCAGAAACTGCAGGCGCTGCGTCGGATAGCTTTGCGCCGATGCCGGCGCACCGGCGATGCTCGCGGCTGCGAGCGCTGCGGCGATGAAGGTCCGCATTGGTCCGGACCGCCTTGTTTGCATTCTCATTCGAATTTCCAGTTGTTGGGCGCCTCGGCGACGGCGGCGCTAATGCGGCGTTGCCTTGTCCTGCCGGGCCCGGAGCTTTTCGCGCAGTTCGCCCCGCTGGACTTTGCCGAGCTGGTTGCGCGGTACCTGATCGATGACGATGACCTCCGCGCCGACGTTCCTCAGGATCTCGCCGAACTTCGCGTCCTGCTCGAGCTCGCGCTGAAGCTCCGCAACCGCAAAGCCCGCAGCGGGGACGATCCCGATCCAGACCTCTTCCAGGCCGGATTGGCCCTTGACGCCGCAGACCGCGGCATCGCGCACGCCGGTGCACTTGAGCAGCACCGCTTCGAGGCTCCCGGCCGACACTTTCAAGCCGCCGCAGTTGATCACGTCGTCGCCGCGGCCGCGGATGCAGAGCACGCCGTTGGCGGTGACGGTGCCGATGTCGCCCGGGTAGTACCATTGTCCCACGGCGCCGCCGGGCTCCTGCGGCTCGTTGGCCGTGCGGTTCTTGATAAAGAACGGCGTGCGGTAGCGGATCAGCCCCTCCTGCTCCGGTCCGAGCGGGCGTCCCGCGTCATCGACGATCTCGAGCTCGCACCACGGTCCGACGAAACCGACCGCGTCGGGAATGTCGGCGATCATCTCGTGCGGCGCCCAGGCCACCAGCGAGGCTTCGGTCGAGCCGTACTCGACCACCACGTTGCGGCAGAGGCTCGCCTGCACGCGCTTGACCGCGTCGCGCGAGGCGAATGCGCCGCCGATCCGCACGCTGCTCAGCGCATCGAGCCGGTAGCCGGGCCGCGTTTCACGAAGCTCCGTCAGCGCCAGGATCTGCTGCGGCGAGCCGACCACGCGGTCGATGTCATAGGTGCTCATCAGCACCAGCCGGCCCTCGCCAGGCAGCGCGAAGCAGGCGATCTTGCCCTCGCGCAGCACCTCGCACAGCCGGTTGAAGCCGAAGTTGGTGCTGAGCCCGGGCAGGATCAGGACCCGCGAATAGCTCTGATCGTTCGAGAGCACACAGATGTTCATCCGCTCGATCAGGGCGGCTTCGGTCTGCACCACCTTCTTGGGCAGTCCGGTTGTTCCCGAGGTGAAGAAAATCAGGTCGGGCGAGGTCTTGCGGCGCGGCTGGGGCACGCTCGCAGGCGGCAGCGGTCCGGACGGCAGCCATGAGTTGTCAAAGCGGACATTGCGGCCGCCCGACAGCATGTTGCCTTCGCTTTCGTAGATCACGTCCTCGATGCCGACCGAACGCAGGTGCGGCATCAGGCCGGCATAGACCGGTGCCGCGACGAGGCCGCACCGCTGGAGCGCGAAGCACACCGCCATCTGCTTTGCTGGATTCTCGATGGCGACGGCAACCGGCTTGTGCGATTGGAATCCGGTTGTCGCGATCCGCCGCGCGACGGATTCGATCGCGTCGGCAAGGCCGCGATAAGTCACGACCATGTCGGATTGGATCACCGCCGGCTGGTGCGGTTTGACCCGCGCCCAGAAGGCGATCATGTCATCGATGATCATCGACGGTTGCTTTGCGCTCGTCTGTCGGTTCGGTTGATCATGCCGCACAAACAATCCCGGGCGGCGAACCCGGGATTTTCCGGTGAGTGAGTGCGGCTAATGAAAAGCCTTCAAAATTTGTAGTTGACGGCGCCGCGGACCATGGTGGCCGTGTTCGAGAACACGACGGGGTCGCATGCATTGACGCAGCTGCCGCTGTTCGGAGTCGACAGCGTCTTGCTGCCGAGATCGACGTACATGCCTTCCAGCCGGATAATCCAGTTCGGCCCGATCATGTGTTCGATGCCACCGCCGACAACGTAACCGCTCCTGGTCGTATTTTCCTGCCAGGTTGCGACCAGGCCGCCGCCGGCTTCGGTGTGGGCGTTGTTCACACGTCCGTAGGCCCAACCGCCAGTTGCGTAGAGAAGTGTCGTGTTGAAGATCGTCGCGCCCACCCGGCCGCGGATGGTGCCGACCCAGCCGATCCGGTTCTCGGACGTCACGGTCACCGGAGTCGCAGCGGGACCCGCGGTCTGAGTGGTCGATGCCGAACCCGAAAAGTCGGAGATATCGGCCTCCAGTCCGTACACGAAGGCTCCGGACTGCCAGTTGTAGCCAATCTGGCCGCCGCCGATGAATCCCGAATGCGTTGTCTTGTTGGTGAACGGGAACCAGGCGGTGTCGCCGACGTATGACCCTTGCGTCCGCCCCTCAGTCTTGCCGTCCTGCCATGCGCCGCCGAGATGCGCACCGACATAGAAGCCGGTCCAGCTCCACACCGGCGCAGCGCTCGTCTGCTTCGGCGCCGCCTCGGCGTTTGGTGCAAAAGCTGCTCCTGTCGCGGCTGCGACAACGATCGTGCTTTTGATTTTCACAGATTCTCCACTGAATTTCCGGGCGGCGCGTGAGCCCCACTCACCAAAAATTAATCACGTTGTCCCCGCCCGCCGAGCGCCCAAAGAACTTGCCGGCCCCTTGGATAGCTCCACACGCATCGATAATAGCACGATGCGTATCGAGCCGTCCCGGTCCGGGCCTGACAAGGTGGGGACGGCATTCTGAAATTTTTCTGAAATTTGCCGTGCAAACCGGCAATTTCGTCGCGAACACGGGCCTGGGTGGCGTCCGCCACGGCGATTTGTCGCCGGGTGTTGGAGTTTTGCTACGGAATCTTCTTCACCGGCTTCGGATCGAGATTGAACAGCCGCGCGGCGTTGCCGCCCAGGATGTTGCGCTTGGCCTGCTCCTTGAGGAACGGCAGGTCGTAGATCACGCTCGGCAGGTCGAAGTCCCAGTGCGGGTAGTCCGAGCACCAGCAGAGCTGGGTCTCGGCGTTGATCATCTTGAACGTCGCTTCGAGGATCGACTTGTCGTCCGGCATCTCCATCGGCTGCGTCGAGTAGTACATCTCGCGCATGTATTCCGACGGCTTGCGCTTGAGCTGCGGGCAGTCCGACGTCCGCATCATGTAGGAGTGGTCGAGCCGCTGCATCAGCGAATAGGCCCAGGTGAGGCCGCTCTCGATCCACATGGTCTTCAGCTTCGGGAAGCGCTCCGGCATCCCGTTCACGACCCAGTTGGTCATGTGCACCATGTTGTACCACATGAAGCCCAGCGCATGCACCGAGATGAAGCGGTTGGTCGTCTGCAGCGAGCGGTCGTCCCAGCTGTAGGCGGCGTGGAACGAGATCGGCTTGCCCATCTCCTCGAGCAGCGCGTAGCTCTTGATGTAGGCGTTGTCGTGCACCGGCTTGTAGCGCGGTGACGTCACCATGAAGCCGACCACGCCCTTCCTGTCGCCGAACTCCTTGACCACCTTGTAGGTGGCCTCCGGATCGTTGAACGGCAGATACAGCATCGAGACGATGCGCGGCTCCGGCGCCAGGATCTTGTCGCAGAGCCAGCGGTTGTAGGCGCGCGCCATCTGCACCTCGACCTCGACCTGCGGGTGCAATCCGAGGAACAGCATCGGCGTCGGGAACAGACAGGCGTAGTCCACGCCCATCGAATCCATCCAGCCGAGCGTCATGGCGATGTCCTTGTGCGCCGCCGGCTTGTACTTCTCGATGCGGCGGCCCTTCTGGCGGACGATGCGGCCGGACAGGTTCTGGTAGCCGACCTGCGAGTTGAGCACGCCGGTGATCCGGCCGCCGCCTTCCTTCAGGTCGCGGCGCAGCACCGGATTCTCCACGTATTCGAACACCTCGAGGTAGGACTCGTTCTCGTAGTGGTGCGAGTCGACGTCGACGATCAGGAAATCCTGGTAGTTGCGCGTCCGCGCCTGTTCGGCGGCGTGCTCGAGATGCTTGGGCGTCGAGAAGGTGTCGAACTCAACCGGACGCACTTCGCTGCGTGGCATGTCCATGGCCGTGCTTCCCCTTCGAGCGCGTATTGGTGTTCAGGCGACGACGTAGATGTCGTCGCCGCGCCGGATCACCTCGTACTTGCGGAGCTTCTGCTTGCGGTCGCCGATCATCTCGCCGGTCTTCAGGTCATACTCGTAACCGTGCCACGGGCAGACGAAATGCACCTCGTCGCCGAAGGTCTGGCCCTGATAGGTGCGGTCCGGCGCGATCACGTCGACGACGTTGTTGATCAGGATGCCCTCGCAGGCGGGGCCGCCCTGGTGCAGACAATTGTTGCTGTAGGCGTAGAGCGCGCCGTCCTTGTGGAACACGCCGATCTCGCGCTGGCCCGCGACCACGACCTTGCGGTCGCCGTCCTTCAGTTCGGAGCTTTTCGCGACGAACCACTCCGCCATGCGTTCCCCCGTGACTGGTTTTGCTCGAACGGTAGACCCGGCCCCGCGGGCGGGCAACGGGCTTACGGCCGGCGCATGGCTGGTGCGTTGATTTCAAGCCGGCCGCCCGTCATGCTGCGTCGCAAGCCGCAAAGGCAGCACGTTTCAGGGAGGATGGGATGCGATTGCGATGGGTTGGCGCGCTTCTTCTGGCCGGCTGCGCGCTCTGGGGGCCGGGTTCGAAAGCGGAGGCGCAGTCACAGGATTACCCCAACCGGCCGGTCAAGATCATCATCGCCTTCTCGCCGGCCGGTGCGATCGACGTGCTCGGCCGCCTGATCGCCGACAAGCTCAGCGCCATGTGGGGCCAGCAGGTGATCGTCGAGAATCGCCCGGGCGCCGGCGGCAATATCGGTGCCGCCGCGGCAGCCCAGGCCGCGCCCGACGGCTACACGCTGCACTTCGGCGCGCAGACGCTCGGCACCAACGTGACGCTGGCGCCGAGCACCGCGTTCCATCCGGTGACGAGCTTCGAGCCGATCATGCTGGTGAGCACCGCGCTCGAGGTGTTCATGGCGGCCAACGAGTCGCCCTACAAGTCCGTGAAGGACGTCATCGATGCGGCGAAGGCCAATCCGGGAAAGCTGAATTACGCCTCGGTCGGCATCGGTTCGAGCGCGCACCTCGCCACCGTGCTGTTCATGGAGGTGACCGGCACGAAAATGCAGCACGTGCCCTACAGCCAGATGTCGCAGGCCTATGCCGACATCTTCTCCGGCCGCACCGAGATCTGGTTCACCACCGCGGGCGGCTCGCTGCCGCACGTCCGTTCGGGGAAGGTGAGGGCGCTGGCGGTGAACGGGCCGGCGCGCTCGAAGCTCCTGCCGGAGCAGCCGACCATGATCGAGATCGGCGTGCCGATGAAGGACGAGTCGAGCTGGTACGGCTTCTTCGCGCCCAAGGGCACGCCCAAGGCGATCATCGACAAGGTCAACCGCGACCTGCAGACGGTGATCGACACGCCGGAGATGCGCGAGAGGGAGCTGGCGCTCGGCTACCGCTTCATCGGCGGCCCGCCGGACAAGCTCGCCGATTATCTGAAGAGCGAGATCGCCAAGTGGGATGACCTGGCGAAGAAGGGCGCGTTCAAGGCCAACTGAAGCGGGAGGCCGCAATGAAGTGCCGTTTGATTGCCGCGGCGGTTTGTGCGCTGCTCGGTCTCGGCGGCCCCGTCGCGGCCCAGGATTATCCGGCGCGGCCGGTCAAAATGATCATTGCGTTCTCGCCCGCGGGCGCGATCGACATCCTCGGCCGCCTGATTGCCGACCGGCTGAGCCAGATGTGGGGCCAGCAGGTCGTGGTCGAGAACCGTCCCGGCGGCAGCGGCAACATCGGCGCGGCGGCGGCCGCCGCGGCGCAGCCCGACGGCTACACCCTGCACTTCGGCGCGCAGACGCTCGCCACCAACGTGACGCTGTCGCCCGCCACCGCCTTCGACCCGGTGACGAGCTTCGATCCGATCATCCTGGTCGCAAGCTCGCAGGAGGTGTTCCAGGTGTCGGCGGTGACGCCGTACCAGTCGATCCAGGAGGTGGTCGACTACGCCAAAGCCAATCCCGGCAAGCTGAATTACTATTCCGTCGGCATCGGCTCCACCTCGCACCTTTCGACGGTGCTGTTCATGGACGTCACCGGCACCAGGATGCAGCACGTGCCCTACAGCCAGATGTCGCAGGGCATGAACGACCTGATGTCCGGCCGCACCGAGATCAACTTCGGCCCGATGGGCAGCTCGATCGGCAACATCCGCGCGGGCAAGATGCGGGCGCTCGCGCTCTCCGGGCCGGCCCGCTCCAAGCTCCTGCCCGAGATCCCGACGCTGACCGAGGTCGGCGTCAACATGCCGGAGGAGTCGAGCTGGTACGGCTTCTTCGCGCCCAAGGGCACGCCCAAGGCCGTTATCGCCAAGGTCAACGCCGATATCGAGAAGGTGCTGGCGATGCCGGACATGCGCGAGCGCGAGGTTCAGCTCGGCTATCGCTTCGTCGGTGGTCCGCCGGAGAAGCTCGGCAGCTTCCTCGGTGCCGAGATCGCCAAATGGCGCGCGCTCGACCAGAAGGGCGCGTTCAAGTGACCCGCCGCGTCATCCCGGGGGCGGCCCGTAGGGCCGAACCCGGGATCCATACGCCGCAGCCGTGGTTATGGATTTCGGGTTCGGCGCTTCGCGCCGCCCCGGAATGACGGCGTATAACTCAGAGCCCCAATCCCTTGGTCTTGTACAGCGCCAGCGCCGCAGGCGTCGTCATATGCGCGATCAACGCGCGCCCCGCGTCGGCTTCCTTCGCGACCGCGGTAACGCCGGCCGAGTTGATGGTGATCTGCTGCAATTCGTCGGGCAGCATGCCGATCACCTCGACCTCCGGGTTCGACATCAGCTCCGACACCTGCTGAAACGCGATCTCCGCCTCGCCGCTCACGATCAGCGTCGAGACGCGGCCGTTCGGCCCGCCGGCCGCGAGCTTGGTTTTCGCGGCGACCTCCTTCGCAATGCCGAGCTTCTCGAAGGTCCGCAGCAGGTGCAGCGCGGTGATGCCGCCGCCGGCCGGCGCGGTGTGGCCGACGGATTTTGCATTGAGCAGCGTGCGCTTGAGCGCCTCGGGCGTCGAGACGTCGGGCCTCGGTGCGCCTTTCTTGACGGCGATGCCGATGCCGGTGCGCGAGACGTCGACGCGGTTGACCACCTTGCCCTCGGCAATGAGCTTGTCGAGCTCCGGGCTTGCGACCAGGATCATGTCGGCGAATTCGCCGCCGCGCAGCCGCCGCGCCAGCCCGCCGGACGGGTCATAGCTGACCGCGACCTTGTGCCCGGTGGCCTTCTCGAACTCCGGCACCAGCACGATCACCGCCTCGTTCATCGCGGTGGTGATCAGCGCCTTGATCTCGGCACCCTGCGCGCCTGTCGCGACCAGAAGCGTCGCCGCGGCCAGCAGGATTTTGCGCATGGCGTTTCTCCCATCAGTTGGGCTCGAGCCCTTTGGCCTGGTAGATCGCTTTCGCCTGCGGCGTGGTCAGCGCCTCGATCATCGCCTTGGCGGCCGTGGCTTCCCTGGCGTTGGTGGTGATGCCGGCGGAATATTGCGTGGTCTGCTGCAGGCCGGCCGGCAGCATGCCGATCACCTCGACCTCGGGATTGTCGTAAAGCTCCGAGGCCTGCTGCAGGCCGATCTCGGCCTGTCCGCTCGACACCAGGACGCTGACGCGGCTGTTCGGCCCGCCCATCGACATCTTCACCTTCGGCGTCACCTCGTCGGCAATGCCGAGCTGGCGGAACACCCACTGCACGTGACCGCCGGTGATGCTGCCGCCGGCGGGCGAGGCGTGGCCGACCGATTTCGTCGCCATGAGCGCGCGCTTCAGAGCCTCGGGCGTCGAGACGTCCGGCCGCGGCGCGCCTTTCTTCACGGCGATGGCTAGGCCGGTGCGGACGAGATCGACCCGGCCGCCCGCGATCTTGCCCTGCCTGATCAGGTCGTCGAGCGCCGGCGCATCGGTGACGAAAATGTCGACCGGCTCGCCTTTGAGGAAGCGCGGCACCAGTGCGCCGGACGGCGCATAGCTTGCGCGGATGGTGTGGCCGTTGGCGCGCTCGAAGGCGGGGAGGATTTCGTCGGTCGCGGCTTTGACGGCGGTGGACACGAAGGCGTTGATCTCGGCGGCCTCCGCATGAGCGCCGGCGGAAACGCCGAGCGCGACCGCTGCGGCAAAAGCCATCCGGCGCATGCCAACCTCCGCTTCAGCCTGCTTCGAGGCCCCTCGACTTGATCGCGGCCCTGGCGGCGGGCGTGGCCAGAAATCGGATCAGCGCCCGGGCGCCGTCGGCGTTCTTTGCCGCCGTCGAAACGCCTGCCGAGAACACCGTCATGTTCTGGATGTCCGGCGGCAGCGGGCCGACGATGTCGATGCCCGGCACCGCCATCAGCTCCGGCAGTTGCTGGATGCCGACCTCGATCTCTTTGCGCACGAGATAGTTGCCGATCAGTCCGGCCGGCCCGCCGGGGCCGTAGAAGCACTTCGGCTTCATCGCCTCGGCGATGCCGAGCCGCTCGAAGATCGCCACCAGGTTGGCGCCGCTCTGGCCGCCGCCGACCGGATTGCTCATGCCGAGCGATTTCGCCGCGAGCATCGCCGCCTTGAATTTTTCCGCCGACGAAATGTCGGGCTTCGGCGCGCCCTTCTGCACGGCGAGCGCCATGGCCGAGCGCGCGAGGTCGGCGCGGGAGCCCGCCACGATCCGGCCCTGCGCGATCAGTTCGTCGATGCCCTTGTCGGTCGCGATCGTGACGTCGTTTGGCTCGCCGTCGGCGACCTGCTTCTTGATCCGCGCCGAGGGTCCGAAGGACAGGGCGAGCGTGTGCCCGCACGCGCGCTCGAACGCCGCGGTGAGGTCGTCGAGCGACGTCTTCATCGCGGTGCTGCTGATGACTTTGATTTCGGGCACGGCATTTCCCCAAACAGGACGCATCGATTGCATTGAATTGCCGCTTTGTTGCGGCTTCGTCCCATCTTCCACGGCCCACGCGGCCGAGGCAATGACCCGAAGTCATGCAAATTGTTGCTGCGGCTGGCCCTTTGATGCTTGGGCTGCGCACCGATGTTGGGCCCATGCCTGATATGCGGATACGCGCAGGCTTGAACGTCCATGGCTTTTGCTTGGGAGATTCCCCGGGCGATTTCGGCCAAAGTCTGGCACTATGCACATGACATACCTATGTCGGGTTGCCTCGTGCACGGGCCGGAGGAACAATCGGGCCGGGGCGCGATTATCGGGTTGGGGGCGTATTGCACATGAATCCCAATCCTGGCGGAGCTTCGTGATGCTGCAGCTTGTATCGGCGGCGAGAAAGGCGCCATTGCCGCCGCGCCAGCACTGGATCAACGCCTACCTTGCCGTGCGTGTGGAAACCGAGCGCCGCGCGGCTCAGCTTTCGGCCGAGGACCAGGCCATCCAGTCGATGCCGGACGCAAGTCCCGCGAAATGGCATCGCGCGCACACCACCTGGTTCTTCGAGCAATTCCTGCTCAAGCCGCATGCGCCCGGATACGCCGAGTTCGATCCGCGCTTCGCCGTCCTGTTCAACTCCTATTACGTCGCCGCCGGCCCGCGGCACCCGCGCCCCGAGCGCGGGCTGCTGACGCGGCCGACGGTTGCCGACGTCGCGGCCTATCGCGCGCATGTGGATGCGGCGGTGACGGCGCTGCTGCGCGGCGCGAACGACAGGCTTCTGGCAACGATTGCGCCGATCGCCGAGATCGGCCTGCATCACGAGCAGCAGCATCAGGAGCTGCTGTGGACCGACATCCTGCACGCGTTCGCACAGAACCCGACCGATCCGGTCTACGATGCCGCCTGGCAGCCGCCGGCAGCGAAAGGCGGAAGCGGCTACGCCGGTCTTCCCGTCGGCATCCGTTCCATCGGTCACGACGGCGACGGCTTCTGCTTCGACAACGAGCAGCCGATGCACGAAACGCTGCTGCGCCCGGGGCGCATCGCGCGGCATCTCGTGACCAACGGCGAATGGCTCGAGTTCATGGCCGACGGCGGCTACACCACGCCGTCGCTGTGGCTGTCGGACGGCTGGGCTGTCGTCGAGGCGCAGGGCTGGAACGCGCCGGGCTACTGGCGCAACCGCGACGGTGAGTGGTCGTCGCTGACGCTCGGCGGCGTGCAGCCGGTCGATCGTCAAGCACCGGTGCTGCATGTGAGCTATTACGAGGCCGACGCCTTCGCGCGCTGGAAGGGCCAGGACCTGCCGACCGAGTTCGAATGGGAGGCCGCGGCGCGCTCAAACCTGCTGACCGACGCGTTCGGCGTCGCCTGGCAGTGGACGCGCAGCGCCTATCTCGGCTATCCCGGCTATCGCGCGGCCGAGGGCGCGCTCGGCGAGTACAACGGCAAGTTCATGGTCAACCAGATGGTGCTCCGCGGCTCCTCGCTCGCAACGCCCGATGGGCATGCCCGCGTGAGCTATCGCAACTTCTTCCACCCGCCCGCGCGCTGGCAGTTCAGCGGGCTGCGGCTGGTCGACTATCGCTGAAACAACAGTAGGATTCGGGCATGAGAGCGCTCGCACGCAGACCGCAGATCGTTTCTGATGCGAAGATCGAGGTGTCGGGCGAGACGGCAGCCTTCGCCGCCGATGTGATCACCGGCCTTTCGGCCACGCCGAAGCGGCTGTCGCCGAAGTATTTCTACGATCGCGCCGGCTCCGAGCTGTTCGAGCGCATCACCGCGCTGCCCGAGTATTATCCGACGCGCACGGAGATCGGCATCCTGACCGAGCGCGCGCAGGACATCGCGCGGCTTCTGCCGGCGGGCGCGGCGCTGGTCGAATTCGGCAGCGGCGCCAGCACCAAGACGCGGATCGTGCTGCATGAGGCCAAGTCGCTCGCCGCCTATGTGCCGGTGGACATCTCGGCCGAGTTCCTGCGCCAGCAGGCCGAGACGCTGCGGCGCGAGTTTCCCGATGTGGCGATGCTTCCGGTCGCGGCCGACTTCGGCAAGCCGTTCGATCTGCCCGCGTCCGTGCATGAGCTGCCGCGCGCGGGCTTCTTTCCCGGCTCGACCATCGGCAATTTCGAGCCGCACGAGGCGTCGGCGTTCATGCGCCACGCGGCGCGCGTGCTCGGCCGCGGTTCCATCCTCATCGTCGGAGTCGATCTCGTCAAGGATACGCAGGTGCTGCAACGCGCCTACAACGACAGCCAGGGCGTCACCGCCGCGTTCAATCTCAACCTGCTCGAGCGCATCAACCGCGAGCTCGGCGCCAAGATCGATGTCGCGACCTTCGAGCATCACGCCTTCTTCAACCGCGAGCGCTCGCGCATCGAGATGCATCTGGCGAGTCACAAGCGCCAGCGCATCAGGATCTGCGGCGAGTGCGTCGACTTCCGTGCCGGCGAGACCATCCACACCGAGAACAGCTACAAGTACACCGTCGAGTCGTTCGGCGCGCTCGCGCGCGGCGCGGGTTGGTCGTCGACTGCGGTGTGGACCGATCCGAAGCAGTATTTCAGCGTGCACGTGCTGACGCTGAGGGAGGAGCCGCCGGCGCCGCGGCCAAGGCCCGATTTGGCTGCGGTTGGCTGAGACGGAACGCCCGCAAACCTGCCGTCTCTTGACGATTCCCTGAGCTGGTATTAATTATCCCCCGGCAGGGAGGTAATTATGGCTTCCGTTCCGAAGCTCTTTACAACCGCTGAGGCGGCCGTGCTGGCTGAAACTCCTCCAGCCGCTGTCGAGAAGGCTGTTGAAGAGGGCATCATTGAAATTCGGAAAGCGCAACTGACGAAAGTCAGCTCTCGTAAACGCCGGCTTTTGCCCAGCGAAAGCGTTTATTATGTCGCCTTTTTGAGGAAGTGCGAGCTCCACTTTTCGAAAGAGCACAAGCGTCGTTTGTGGACCTGGTTTAAGAAGACGCAGCCGGATCATTTGCTTACGGCGACATGCGAGTTGTCTCCCGGCGTGCACATCAAGCCGGGAGAATTGATCGATGCCGTTTACAAGCGGGTGAATTGGTACAGTCGCGCGCGCGATCGTTGGATCGAAGCGAATCCCGATATCAAAGGAGGGACGCCCGTTATTCGGGGCACGCGCATGTCGGTCTATTCAGTGGCCGGTAGACTCAACCACGGCGAATCGATCGATCAAATCCTCGAAGACAATCCGGACATCCCTCCCGAGGCCATCGAGGCAGCGCAGACATTCGCGGATGCCAATCCGCTCGTTGGGCGCCCTGGTGGAAGGCCCTGGCGCGAGTGAGCTCGCGTGAAGTTCTTCATAGACGAATGCTTGTCTCCCATCCTTGCCAAGCGTCTTAACGAACGTGGCATTGACGCGTTTCATCCTCTCAACGTGGGACGGCGCGGCGAGCAGGACCACACGGTTCTGACCCGCTGCCTTGAAGAGGATCGAATTCTGGTCACGGAAAATGCCCAGGACTTCCGGCGTCTCATCGGCCGTGTGGAAATGCATCCAGGTCTGGTCGTGCTTCCCTCCATCGACCGGGAAGGGACGTGGCGCTTGCTGAACGCGGTTCTGGATTTTCTTGATCGGCAGGAGAAACCAAGAGACTACATGTTCAATCGCGTTCTTGAAGTGAGCGAAGACGGAACAATCATCGCTTGTCAGCTGCCGCCGCTCAAAGGAGATGAACGGGATGAATGAGTGCCGGGATTGTGCTGAATGCTGATTGTGCGGGAGTCTAGCGCGCCGTCTTGGCCTTGCTCTGAACCTGGTCCGACAACCAGCGCGCCGCGTCTGTCACCGACGCGCCGCCGCCCGACGCGCGCAGGTTGGCCTCGCGCATCGCCGTGACGTCGATGGCGCCGACCAGCGGCGCAAGCGCCGCAAGCAGCGTCTGGTCGTTCGCGCGCTTCGGCGCAACCAGCAGCACCGCGTCGTACGGCGGAATGACGTGCTTCGGATCCTCCAGCACGGTGAGATTGTGCTGGGCGATGCGGCCGTCGCTGGTGTAGCCGGCGATCACGTCGGCCTCGCCGTTCGCCACCGCGGCATACATGAACTCCGGCTGCATCGTCCGCTGTTCGCGGAAGTTGAGGCCGTAGGCCTGCCGGATCGACTGCCATTCCGGTCTTCCGAAGAACTCATAGTCGCCGGCGATCGAAAGCGTGCCCGCATGGCGGGCGAGGTCGCCGAGCGTGCGGATGCCGAGCTTCTCCGCGCGCTCCGGCCGCATCGCCAGCGCATAGGCGTTCTCGA
Source organism: Xanthobacteraceae bacterium (assembly GCA_019746135.1). Lineage (GTDB taxonomy): Bacteria > Pseudomonadota > Alphaproteobacteria > Rhizobiales > Xanthobacteraceae > Z2-YC6860. The sequence continues at coordinate 75,213 of JAIESI010000054.1, read as the reverse complement.
ATCCGAGTTCCCCCACCGGCACGATGCCGTCGCGCCGGAGCCACTCCTTCATTTCGGAAAGCACCTCGGCGCGCGGTCGGACGTCGTTGCGGCGCATCTGGTTGGCCCAGATCGTGCCGGAGTAGTCGACATAGACGTCGATCTCGCCCGCGCGCAGCGCGTTGAAGATGACGGCCGAGCCGAGACCTTCGCGGACCGTGGCCGAAAGGCCGCGCTCGTGCAGCCGCTCGCCGATCAGCGCCGCCAGCACGTATTGCTCGGTGAACGGCTTGGTGCCGATCACGTAAGCCGCGCGCGGCTGCGCCAGTCCCGGGACCAGCGCCGCGATAGCGAGCAGCGCGATCCCCAGCCCGCCGCCCGCGACCCAGGCGCGCTTGCGCCGCGTCAGGCCGTACTCCATCAGCGCCAGCAACTGGTCGACCGCGAGCGCGAAGATCGCCGCCGCGGCGCAGCCGAACAGCACGAACACCCAGTTCTGCGTCTGCAGGCCGGTGAAGATGTAGTTGCCGAGGCTGGTCTGGCCGATCGGCGTCGACAGCGTCGCGGCGCCGATCACCCAGATCGCGGCGGTGCGGATGCCGGCCATGATCACCGGCAGAGCGAGCGGCAGCTCGACCATCAACAGCGACTGCCGCCGCGTCATGCCGACGCCGAGCGCCGCCTCGTTGACCGCAGGCGCGATGCCGTTCAGTCCGGTGATCGTGTTCCGCAGCACCGGCAGCATGCTGTAGAGCGTGAGCGCCAGCACCGAGGGCAGAAAGCCCAGCGCCGAGAAGCCCGCGCCGAGGGCGCGCTCGGTCAGCGCCGCGATGCCGAGCAGCAGCGGATAGAACAGCGCGAGCAGCGCAAGGCTCGGGATCGTCTGCACGATGCTCGCCACCCCCAGCAGCGCGCTTTGCAGCGCCGGCCGCCGCCTCGACGCGAAGGCGAGCGGCAGGCTGATCGCAAGCCCGAGGAGGAGCGCCGTGACGCTCACCGCCACGTGGCCGCCGAGATAGGCCGGCAGCCGCGCCCATGCCTCGGCGATCTGCGCTGCCGCGTTCATTTCCGCTCCAGCGCGCGGAAGCGTTCGGCCTGGCGGCGCGGCGCCGCCATCAGTTCGCGGACGTAGTCGTGCTGTGTCTCGTGCATCAGCGCCTGCGGGCTGCCGTCGGCGACGATGCGGCCGCCGTGCAGCACCGCGACACGGTCGGCCAGCAGCAGTGCCTCCAGCATGTCGTGGGTGATCATCACCGTGGTCAGGCCGAGCTCGGTGTGCAGCCGCCGGTAGTCCTCGCCGAGCCCGTCGCGGGTGAGCGGATCGAGCGCGCCGAACGGCTCGTCCATCAGCATGATCGCCGGCTCGGCGGCGAGCGCACGGGCGAGGCCGACGCGCTGGCCTTCGCCGCCGGAAAGCTCGCTCGGAAACCGCTCGCGCAGCCTGCCGTCGCCGAGACGGACCAGCGCCAGCAACTCGTCGACCCGCGCCGCGATCCGCGCGCCGTCCCAGCCGAGCAGCTTCGGCGTGATCGCGATGTTCTCGGCGACCGTCATGTGCGGGAACAGGCCGATGCTCTGGAACACGTAGCCGATCCGCCGCCGCAGCGCGATCGCGTCGGCCGTTTGCACGTCCTCGCCGTGGACCCGCACCGTGCCGGAGCCCGGATCGGCCAGGCGGTTGATCAGCCGCAGCAGCGTGGTCTTGCCCGCGCCCGAGGGCCCGACGATGGCGAGGAATTCGCGCTGGCGCACCGCAAGCGACACGCCGTTGAGCACCGGCGCCGCCCCATCGCCGTAGGTGACGTTCTCGAATGCGATTGCTGCCGGGGCCGGGCTCATGCCGGCGGCGAGTATAGCAGCGTCATTCCACCGTGACGCCGCTCGCCTTGATCGGCCCGCTCCAGCGCGCGATCTCGCTCGCGACGAACTGCTTGAAATAGTCCGGCGAACGCCGCTCCGGCGCGGGCACCTCCTCGCCGAGCGGCCCCAGCCGGTCGCGCACGGTCGGCAGATCGAGCGCACGGCTCAGCATCAGGCTCAACTGGTTGACGATCGGCGCGGGCGTGTTCTTCGCCAGAAACAGCCCCTGCCAGGTCAGCACGTCGAAATCGAGCCCTTGCTCCTTCGCCGTCGCGATGTCCGGCAGGGCGGGCGAGCGCTTGAGGCCGGTGGTGGCGATGCCTTTGACGTGATTGCCTTCGATCTGCGGCTTCGAGGTCGAGACCGAGTCGCAGATGTATTGCACCCGGCCGGTGATCAGGTCCTGCATCGCCGGTCCGAGCCCCCGATAGGGCACGTGCGTCACGGTCACGCCGAGCATGGCGTTGAGCAGGATGCAGCTCACGTGCGACGCCGAGCCCGCGCCCGCCGAGGCGAACTGGATTTTCGCCTGGTTGGCTTTCACATAGGCGACGAACTCCGGCAGCGTGTTGGCCGGCAGGTTCTTCGGTACGATGATGACGCGCGGCGACTCCACCGCAAGCCCGAGCGGCGTGAAGTCGGTCACCGCGTCATAGGGCGGGTTCCTGTAGAGCGACTGGCTCCAGCTGTGCGTGCCGTTGTTGCCGAGCACGAACTGCCCGCCGTCGGGCGCGCCGCGCGACACGCGCAGCGAGCCCACCGTGCCGCCGGCACCGACCGGATTTTCCACCACCACGTTTTGCCCCAGCACGTCGGTCAGGCCCTGCGCCAGGATGCGGCCGGCGACGTCGCTCGGCCCGCCCGCGGCGAACGGCACGACCAGCGTGAGCACGCCGCTCTTGAGCGGCTGGCCATAACCCGACGTCGTGAGGCAGAACGCAGCGAATGCGGCGACAAGCGGCCACGGCAGCAGGGCAAGGCGGACCATTGCAGGCTCCTGTTTGACGGTCAGCCTACGGCACAATCACCGGCCACGGGAACCGCAGGGGCCGGGCTTTTCCCGGCAATTCCCGCTTGGCGGTGCGAGCGGGTGCGCGTTTCGGAGATGTCTCATCCGGCGGACAGCAACGTCAGGGTGGCGACAATGAAGGCGCCGAACAGCCCGCCGATGAACACGGTGCGCTGCCACGGCCGGCGCAATTCGATCGTGGCGCCGCGCGCTTTTTCGGCTTCGGCCGGATATGGGTCCTCGCGCGGCGGAACCGGTCGCGGCGAGTTTTCGCGCATATCGGATTTTCTTTTCTCAAGGAACATCCGTCGCCGGTGTGAGTTTCCAACAACGTCCGGACGAGGGCCACACGCCCTGGATCGAGAGGTCCGCGAGCCGAGCGCTGCGGGCCTCTCGCCCTGGAGCAAGCCGCGTGATCGCAGGCCCGCCGGCCGTCGCCGCCAAGTTGCCGCAGGGCCGCCGCCGCCCCTTCCGACCGACACGCCCGCCGATATAGGCTTGGTGGCACTGCCCGAAATGCATGCCGACGTTTTTGCGTCCACGAAAATCGCAATCGACTTCGGAGGGCACGCCATGGCAATCCATCGCCGACGATTCCTGCATGTGGCCGCGGGCGCCGCCGCGCTCCCGGCGTTCCCGCGCACCGCCCGCGCGAACGTATACCCGACACGACCGGTGCATCTGATCGTCACGTTCCCGGCCGGCAGCGCGCCGGACATCATCGGACGCCTCGCCGGGCAATGGCTGTCGGAGCGGCTCGGCCAGCAGTTCATCATCGAGAACCGGCCCGGCGCCGGCGGCAACATCGCCACCGAATACGTCGCCAAGGCCGAGCCGGACGGCTACACGCTGCTCATGCCGGTGTCCACCAACGCCGTGAACATCGCGCTCTACCGCGATCTCAACTACGACTTCCTGCGCGACATCGCGCCGATCGCGGGCATCGCCAGGACTCCCTTCGTCCTCGTGGTGGCGGAGCAGTTCCCGACCAGAACGCTGCAGGAGCTCATTGCCTACCTCAAGGCACATCCCGGCAAGGTGAACATGGCGTCCGGCGGCATCGGCAGCTCGCCCCATCTTTGCGGCGAGTTGCTCCAGGTCATGACCGGGACCAAGATGGTCCACGTCGCCTATCGCGGCAACTATATGCCCGACCTGCTCGGCGGCCAGGTGCAGGTCGTGTTCAATCCGATCGCGCAGGCGATCCCGCTGCTCCGCGAGGGCAAGCTGCGCGCGCTTGCGGTGACGCCGGCCAGGCGCTCGGCGGCGCTGCCGGATGTCCCGAGCATCGGCGAGACTTTGCAAGGCTATGATGCGTTCGGCTGGTACGGTCTTGGCGCGCCGGCGAAGACACCGCCGCCGATCCTCAGGAAGCTTGGCGAAGCGATGAATGCCGCGCTGGCCGAACCCAAGTCGCAGGAGCGGCTCGTCCAGCTCGGCGTCGAGCCGATGCCGATGACGGCGGCCGACTTCGGCAGGCATGTGGCGGACGAGGCCGAGAAGTGGGGCAAGGTGATCAAGGCCCAGGGCATCACGATCAACTAGGCCGCGATCGCTTCGTCAGCCGAGCAATGGGATGCCGAGCTTCCGGCCGGCGGTGCGCAGCTCCTTGTCGAGCGTTGCGAGCGGCAGGGCGCGGCGGCGCGCCAGTTCGAGATAACAGGCATCGTAGAGGGTCAGCCGCAATTCGTCGGCCAACGCCAGCGTTGCAGTCCAGATCTCATTCAATGTTCCGGTGTCGATCTCGATGGGCAATTGGCCGAGGGCTTCCAGTGCGGCGGCACGCTGTGCCGGATCGATGCGGCGCCCGCGCATCGCAAAAAGGAAGACGTTGCCGACTTCGATCGGCCAAAGCACTGGTACGACGGCCCCTTCATTGGTCACGCGCTCGCGCAGCTCAGCCGCGCCAGGGCCGCCTTCGTCAGGCATGAACCACGACAGCGTTGCCGAGCAATCGAGAACGAGCGCGGCCATGTCAGCGACGTCCCCGGTCGCGATAGTCTTTCCACTCCTGCCAATCGAACCGGCCGAGCTTCATTTCCTGCGCCAGCGTACGAATACGCTTCATCGCGGCGCGCGCCTGGCCGACGTCGTGACCTGCTTCGAGCGGAACGAGCTTTGCCACCGGACGGCCGCGCCGGGTGATGACGATCTCCTCGCCGCCCTCGGCTTTGGCCAGCAGCTCGGAAAACCTGTTCTTGGCGTCAAAACTGCCGATCTCCGTCATTTTCGAATTCCCATCTAGCTGGACATCTAGCTTACAATCTAGCTTGTTGATTCACACAGGACAACGTCCTGCAGATCAGCCTGGGCCTGAATTGGCGAGGGCCCGGCGGGTTTCCCCGCCGAGCCCTCATTACAAATCAGACGGCCTGTAAGCCGGGTTCTGTATGGCCCGGCGCTTGCGCGCCGGACGTGACGGCCATTCCTCTGCGACGCCGGTTGCCCGGCGCCTGAAGCGACCCACCCGGACGGCGACCCGGACAAGGGTTGAGGCTTGCGCCTCGGTGCCGTCCCTATTCGGTCTTGCTCCCGGTGGGGTTTGCCGTGCCGCTTCCGTTGCCGGAAAGCGCGGTGCGCTCTTACCGCACCGTTTCACCCTTGCCACGGCTGATACACAACGCGCCGTGGCGGTCTGTTCTCTGTGGCACTGTCCCTGGGGCCTTTCCCCGCAAGCGGGGATCGATCCCGCCGGACGTTATCCGGCACCGTTTGTCCTGGAGCCCGGACTTTCCTCCCCGGCCGCCTTTCGGCATTGGCGCGGAGCGGCCGTCCGGCCGGCTGACGGGACAGGGAATGGAGTGCGGGCGGCCGTCCGTCAAGAGGCCGCCGGTTCGCCTTTGCCCGCCGGCGGCTTCGGCACGCGAGGGGCGGGGGCGGGACGCTTTGCGCCGGCTGCGGCCTGAAGCGGGCCGAGCTCGCGGGCGACCAGCAGCTTGCGCAGCGTCTCCCGCGTCGACACGTCGGTGATGCCGTCGACCTTGGCCGGCCGGAAGTGGCGCTGGAAGGCCATGACGGCGTCGCGGGTGGTCGCGTCGTAGGTGCCGTTGGTGTCGATCGCGTAGCCGTACTCGGTCAGCGCCTTTTGCAGGTCGGTCACCTTGTCGCCGGTGTCGTCGAGCTTGAGCACCGGACCGTTGGTGGCCGGAGCCGGCTCCACCCACAGCCCGATGTTGGATTGCGCGAGACGCTTCCAGGGGAACTTCTCGCCCGGGTCCTGCTTGCGGCTTGGCGCCACGTCGGAATGCGCCACGATGTTCTCAGGCCGTACGATGTTGCGGGTGAGGATCGAGCGGCACAGGGTGATGACGGCGGCGATCTGCCGCGCCGGAAAGTCCGGGTAGCCGAACTCGTGGCCGGGGTTGCAGATCTCGATGCCGATCGAGCGCGAATTGATGTCGGCGTCGCCGCCCCACGACGACACGCCGGCGTGCCAGGCCCGCTTCACCTCGGGCACCAGTTGCACGATCGAGCCGTTCTCGACCACCACATAGTGCGACGACACGCGCGCCTTCGGGTCGCACAGCCGCATGATCGCGTCCTGGGAGAACTGCATGCCGGTGTAGTGCAGGACGATCATGTCCGGACGCGCGAGCCCGGTGCGCTCGTCGAAGTTCGGCGAGGTCTCGACACGTTCGACGACACTGGAATCGGCAGAGAACGGCGGCATGCTGCGGGACCATAAAGGAAGACTCGCAAGAGCGCCAAGCCTTGAAAGCCGAGTCCTGAGAGCGAGTCTTGGGAGCTATGCCTTGACGGCCGAGCCTTGAGTGCCAGGCCTTGAGTGCCAAGCCTTGAACGGCAAGCCTTGCGGTTGGTCGGCGATTTGTCGAAGCTCGCGGCATAAGATCGGGTCTGCGGCAAAGTCTCCGGCCGGGTCTTATGCTTTATTACACACCGTGGCGGCCGGGACGTTGTTTCCGGTCGCCTGAAAAACAGTCGGCCGGGGTGGCGGTGGGGGCGGCAACGCAAGTCCGGGGAGTGCAAGGGTGAGCCGTGCGGCGCGCATCGGTGTGGACGTCGGCGGCACCTTCACCGACATCGTGCTCGCGCTGCCCGGCGGGCGCATCCATGTGAACAAGACGACGACCACGCCGGCCGATCCGGGCGAAGGCGTGGCTGCCGGCGTCGCCGCGGTGCTCGAGGCGGCGCGGCTCGATCCGCGCGAGGTCGCCGAGGTGGTGCACGGCACCACGGTGGCCTCCAACACCATCCTGCAGAAGGTCGGCGCGCGAACCGGGCTTTTGACCACGCGGGGCTTTCGCGACGTGCTCGAGATCGGCCGCATCCGCACGCCCGGCATGTTCAACATGGCCTGGAGCAAGCCCGAGCCGCTGGTGCCGCGGCGCTGGCGGCTCGAGGCCCGCGAGCGCATCGGTGCCGACGGTGGCGTGGTCGCGCCGCTGGACGAGGCCTCGGTGCGCGAGGCCGCCGCGACGTTTCGGGCCGAACGCGTCGAGGCCGTGGCGGTCTGCTTCATCAACTCCTACGCCAACGACGCCCATGAGCGCCGCGCCGCCGCGATCCTGCGCGAGACCGCGCCGCAGCTCCTGGTCACCGCCTCGTTCGAGGTGCTGCCGGAGATCAGGGAATACGAGCGCACCTCGACCGCCGTGGTGAACGCTTATCTCCTGCCGGCGATGCGCGGCTATCTGTCGAGGCTCGCCGGGCGGCTTGCCGCCATCGGCGTCACCGCGCCGGTCCAGGTGATGGCGTCCAACGGCGGCATGATCGGCATCGCCACGGCGCGCGAGCGGCCGGTGTTTGCCGTGGGCTCCGGGCCCGCCGGCGGCGTCGCCGGTTCGGCGCGGCTCGGTCCCGCGATCGGCGCGAGCGACCTCATCGTCTTCGACATGGGCGGCACCACCGCCAAGGCCGCGATCGTCGAGGCCGGCGAGCCGCAGATCGTCACCGAATACGAGTTTCGCGACGGCATCTCCACGCCGTCGCGCTTCGTCAAGGGCGCGGGCTACATGCTGAAGGTGCCGTCGATCGACATTGCCGAAGTGGGCTCCGGCGGCGGCTCGATCGCGCGGATCGATGCCGGCGGGCTGCTCGTGGTCGGGCCGGAAAGCGCCGGCGGCGATCCGGGCCCCGCCTGCTACGGCCGCGGCACGCGCGAGCCGACCGTCACCGACGCCAACATGGTGCTGGGCTTTCTCAACCCGCACGCGCTCGCCGGTGGCTCGCTCAAGGTGGACGCGGCGCTGTCGCAGCGTGCGGTGGACCAGCACGTCGCACGGCCGCTCGGGCTCGGCGTCGAGGACGCAGCCCACGGCATCCGCCAGGTCGCCAACGTCAACATGGCGCGGGCGATCCGCGCGGTGACGGTGGAGCGCGGCAAGGACCCGCGCGATCTCGCGCTGATGGCGTTCGGCGGCGGCGGCCCGCTGCATGCGGTCGATGTGGCGCGGCTTCTTGGCATCACGCGGGTGCTGATCAGCCCGGTCTCCGGCGTGTTCTCGGCGGCCGGCATGCTCGCCGCCGAAGCGGTGCACGAGTTCATCCGCCCGCTGCTTAGCCCCCTTGCCGGGGTGAAGGACGCCGTGGTGCGGCAGGCGCTGGACGGCATGGCCGCCGACGGCCGCGCGGCGCTCGCCGTCGAAGGCTACGGCGAAGGCGCGGTGCAACTGCGCACCGCCGCCGACGTGCGCTATCTCGGCCAGTCGTCGCAGCTCACCGTGCCGATGCCGCCCGCTCCGTTCGACGCCGCGGCGCTGCACGCGGCCTTCGAGCGGCTCTACCGCGAGACCTTCGGTTATGTCGCCGGCGGCGAGCCGGTGGAGCTCGTGAACCTGCGCCTGTCGGCGATCGGCACCGCCGCGACGCGGCTCCATTTCGCGGGCTTGAGCCTGGACGCCCGTGCGCTGGCCGGCGAGAGCGGCGAGCGCCTCGTGTCGTTCGAGCGCGGCAAGCCGCGCATCAGGGCGCGACTGCTGCCGCGCGCCGCGGTGGAGCAGGGGCCGGTCGCCGGCCCCGCGATTGTCGAAAGCTACGACACCACCATCGTGGTCCCGCCCGGCTGCACCGCGCGCGCTGCGGGCGCGGGCTCGATCGCCATCGAGATGGAGGAGGCCGATGCCTGAGGCCGCGAGCTCGCCCAGGACGTCGCTTGAGACGTCTGTTGGCGATCCCATCACCTTCGCCGTCGTCAAGAACGCAATGGACGCGATCGTCGACGAGGTCGCCTACACGGTGATCCGCACCGCGCGCTCGGAGATCGTCAAGGACGTGATGGACTACTCGGCGGCGATCTGCGACGCGAGGGGCGAGATGGTGGCGCAGGCCAAGACCATTGCCCAGCATCTCGGCGCAATCCCGGAAGCGATGGCGGCGGTGCAGGCGAAGTGGGACGGCAGGCTTTCGCCCGGCGACGCCGTCATCATGAACGATCCGTATTCCGGCGGCATGCACCTGCCCGACATCTTCATGTTCTTCCCGATCTTCGACGGCGCGGAGGTCCTCGCCTGGTCGGTGGTGATCTGCCATCACACCGACGTCGGCGGTCGGGTGCCGGGCTCGAACGCCGCCGACAGCACCGAGATCTACCAGGAAGGTCTGCGCATCCCGCCGCTGAAGCTGTTCCGCGACGGCGTGATGGACGAGACGCTCGAGCAGTTGATCGGCCTCAATGTTCGGGTGCCGGACCGGGTGATCGGCGATTTGCGTGCGCAATACGCCGCCTGTCAGGTCGGCGCGCGCGAGATCGGCCGGCTGGTCGCGCGCTATGGCGCGGCCGGAATGCGCGGCTATTTCGCAGGCCTGCTCGATTACGCCGAACGCATGGCGCGCGCCGAGATCGCCACCTGGCCGCGGGGCACCTTCCGTTTCACCGACCACATCGACAGTGACGGCCTGTCCGACGATCCGGTGCCGCTCACTGTTGCGGTCACCGTGCGCGGCGACGGCACGCTGCAGGTGGACTGGGCGGGCTCGTCGAAGCAGGTGAAGGCCGCGATCAATTCCACGCTGTCGTTCACCAAGTCGAACACCTTTCTCAGTGTCCGCTGCGCGCTCAAGGGCGACATTCCGAACAATGCCGGCGTGTTCCGCTGCATCGAGGTGAGTGCGCCGGAAGGCAGCGTGCTCAATCCGATCGCGCCGGCGCCGGTCGCGGCGCGCGCGCTGACCGGCTATCGCGTCATGGACACCATGTTCGGCGCGCTCGCGCAGATCGTGCCGGACGTCGTGCCGGCGGCGGGCGAGGGCGGCAACACCGTGGTCTGCCTCGGCGGGCGTCATCCCGACAATCGGCCCTTCATCATCGTCGACATGATCAGCGGCTGCTGGGGCGGGCGCCCCGACCAGGACGGCATCGAGGCGATCACCAACCCGTCGCAGAACCTGTCCAACACGCCGGTCGAGGTTCTGGAGCGCCAGCATCCGGTGCGGATCGAGGATTATGCGCTGGTCGAGGACTCCGGCGGGGCAGGGCGCTTCCGCGGCGGCATGGGGCTGCGCCGGTCGTATCGCCTCCTTGCCGACGAGGCTGTCATGCAACTGCGTGCCGACCGGCTGCGCTTTGCGCCTTACGGCCTCGACGGCGGCGAGCCCGGCGGCGTCGCCGGCAACTGGCTCGGCGAGGGCAATGCCAAAACCGCCATTCCCGGCAAGGTCACCATGACGGTGCGCAGCGGCGAATTGCTCACGCATCACCAGGCCGGCGGCGGCGGGCACGGCGATCCGTTCACGCGCGAGCCCGAAGCCGTCGCCCGCGACGTGTGGAACGGCAAGGTGACGGTGAACGCGGCGCGGGCGCGCTACGGCGTCGCGGTCGACGCGGCCGGCAAGGTCGATGCGGCGGAGACGGCACGGTTGCGCGCGCGCCGGAAGCGGGCATGACAGCAAGGTCCCGTTGCCTTGGGCGCCGGTTGGATTGGCCGGCGACTTCGCTACGATAGCCCGATGACAGCGCTCTCGCCGTTCCAAGGCCTCAATCTCGATCGCCTTCTCGAAGCGCGGGCCCACGAGCGTCCCGATCATCCGTTCCTGATCTGGGCGCCGTTCGAGGGCGAAGCGAAAACCTGGACCTACCGGCAGTTCGCCGTCGATGCGGCGCGGCTCGCCGGCGGGCTTGCGAAGCGCGGCATCGGTCCAGGCGACCGCGTGCTGGTGCATTTCGAGAACTGCCCGGAGACACTGCTGGTGCGCTTTGCGCTGGCACGCCTCGGCGCGGTCTGCGTCGCCACCAATGCTCTGGCCGCGGGTCCGGAGATCACCCACTACGCGGAAACATCCCGCGCCGTGGCCGCGATCACACAGGCGAGCTTCGCCGGCACGGTCGCTGCCCACGCGTGCGGCCTGCGCTTCGTCGCGGTGTCGGGCGGCAACGGCGAGGACTCGCTTGCGGCGCTGTTCGCCGATCCGGTGTCGGCTCATCCCGCCGCCGAGTCGGACACCGCGGCGATCATGTTCACCACTGGCACCTCCGGTAAGCCCAAGGGCGTGGTGTGGACCCATGCGAACGTGCTCTGGGGCAGCCGCTACAGCGCGCAGGTCTACGGGCACCGTTCGGACGACGTCAGCCTGATCTCGCTGCCGCTGTTCCACGTCGTGGGACTCTGCTGGTCGTTCCTGCCGGTGCTCTGGGCCGGCGGCACGGCGGTGCTGCAGCCGCGTTTCTCGGCAAGCCGGTTCTGGCCCGCGTCGATCGCGCACCGCGCGACGCTGGCGTCCCACGTGCTGTTCACCTCGATGGCGCTGCAGAGCCAGGCCATTCCGGAGCGGCATTTCTATCGCCAGTGGACGGTGGCCCGCGGCGATCGCCAGTCGCAGGCGTACAACCGGATCCCGGCCTTCGTGCCGTCATGGGGCATGACCGAGCTTGTCGCGCCGGGCATTTGCGGCGATCCGCACGCGCCGCCGGCTGAGGCCGCGCTGGGCCGGCCGTCGCTGGCGCATCAGGTGCGCGTCAGCGATCCGCAGGGACATCCGGTCCGGTCCGGCGAGACCGGCGAGCTCACCATCAAGGGGGTCCGCGGGCTGTCGATCTTCAAGGAATACGACGGCAACGCGGAAGCGACCGCGGCGGCCTTCGACGCCGAGGGGTTTTTCCGCACCGGCGACCGCGTGACGCTGCTCGACGGCGGCTGGATCAAGTTCAGCGACCGCGCGAGCGACATCATCAAGGTGGGCGGGGAGGGCGTTTCGCCCTCCGAGATCGAAGGCGTCGTGCGCGGCGTCGCAGGCGTGCGCGACGTGGCGGTCGTGGCTGCGCAGGATGACGCCTATGGGCAAGTGCCGGTTGCTTTCGTCGAGGCGGAGGCCATGCCCGGCCGCGATCTCGAAGGCGACATCCTGGCGTCTTGCCGCACGTCGCTCGCCAGGTTCAAGGTGCCGCGGCGTGTGGTGATCATGTCCGAGCTGCCGCGCGTCGGAAATGCCAAGATCGCGAGAGCCAAGCTCAAGCAGATGCTTTGACGGAAATTTTGGGGAGCGACCAGCAATGCAACGCATCATTCTCGGCATCGTCACGCTGGCATCGGTCGTGCTCGCGGCCGTGCCGTCTGCGCTGGCGCAGGGCTATCCGGCACGGCCGGTACGCGTCATCACGCTTACGGCGTCGGGCGGCTCGCTCGACATCGTTGCGCGTACGCTCGCGCAAAGCCTGACCGAAACCATGGGCCAGCAGTTCTATGTCGAGAACAAGCTCGGCGCGGGCGGCAACATTGGCGTTGCCGAGCTCGGGCGGTCCGCGCCGGACGGCTACACCATCGGCATGATCACCGTGTCGACCCATGGCATCAATCCGAGCCTCTACGGTTCGAAGCTGCCGTTTGACGCGCTCAACGATTTCGAAATTCTCGCCATCGCGGCCGAGTTGAAGAACGTCGTCGTGATCAATCCGAAGGTGCCGGCGACCAACATGCAGGAGCTGGTGCGCTACGCAAAGGCCAATCCCGGCAAGATCAACTTCGGTTCGGCCGGCGTCGGCACCTCGCAGCACATGGCCGGCGAACTGCTCAAGCATCGCGCAAAGATCGACATCAACCACATTGCTTACAAGGGCGCGGCCCAGGCGGCGCCGGACCTTGTGTCGGGCGAGATCCAGATGATGATCTCCAGCATCCCCGACATGCTCGGCTCCATCCAGGCGGGCAGGCTCCGCGCCATCGGCATCTCGACCAAGAACCGCTCGCCGGTGCTGCCGGACGCGGTGCCCGTGGCGGAGCAGGGCTTCCCGGACTTCGACGTGAAAACCTGGTTCGGGCTCGCCGCGCCCAAGGGCACGCCGCCGGAGATCGTCGCTTCGCTCAACCGGCAGATCAATGCAGCGCTGGCGAAACCCGACGTGAAGGACCGCCTCGGCAAGATGGGCCTGGACACCGCCGAGCCGCTCTCGCCGGCGCAGAGCCGGGATTTCGTCAAACGCGAAATCGAGCAGTGGGCGACGGTGATAAAGGCGGCGAACATCCAGCCGCCGCAATGACGCACCCGGCGCGATTCACTTCGCCGCGGACCACGCATGCCGCGTGGCCCAATGCTCGATCATCCACATCCGGTCGACGCCCCAGATAGGCTCGCCGTCGACGATGAAGGTGGGCACGCCGAACACGCCGGCCGCGATCGCCGCGTCGACCTGCTGCTTGAGCAGGTTCTTGGCGTGACCGGTGTCGCTGTCGCGCATCAGCGCGGCGGCTTCGATGCCGATACCGTTTGCTTCCTCGGCGACATCGGACGCGCCGGCAATGTCGAGGCCGCGCACCCAGAGGCGGTCGAAGATTTTCTGCGCGAGCGACTTTGCAAGACTCGCATCACGCTCCTTCAACACGGCAAACGCCCGGAGCGCCGCCAGCGAATTGATGCCCTTGCGGCCGTGATGGCGGAACGGCACGTCGAAATATTCGGCGAGACGGAGCGCGTCGTGCCTGAGATAGGGGCCCTTGAGCGGCGTCTCGGGCAAGGGCTTGAGGCCCATCACCTTGAGGATGGTGATGCCGATCAGCACCGGCTTCCACTCGACCTCCCGGTCGAGCCGCGCCGCGACGCGTTCGATCTGGACCGATCCGAGATAGGCGAAGGGGGAGATCGGATCGAAGTAGAATTCGATCGGCTGCATGCGTTCTTGCCCTTGCTTACCCTTGCCGGTTCACCAAGCCACGACTCGCGGCGAGTGTACCGGAAATGCGCCGAACCAGGCCGGCGGACGCCGGGCTGATACGGCGCATGGCCGCCTCCCGGCCGCCGGGATGGCACGGCGGCGCGTTCCGATCTAACGTTCGATGTCTTCGGAGCGCGTGATGGGTAGCGCCAGTCGGATTGTCGTTGTCGGAGCGGGGCTGGGCGGGCTGGCGGCGGCCATTGCGCTGCGCCGGCAAGGCTTCGAGGTGCAGGTCTACGAGCAGGCGCCCGAGCTCGCCGAGTTTGGCGCCGGCATCAACATCAGCCCCAATTCGGTGAAGTTCTTTCACGCCGTCGGCCTGGCCGACAAGCTGCACGCCATCTCCGCCGAGCCGATCGGATTGACCTGGCGCGATTGGGGCTCGGGCGAGATCCACAACTGCCTGCCCTTTGTCGATTTCGAGCAGCGCTACGGCGCCAAATACTACGTCGTGCATCGCAGCGACCTGCACCGCATGCTGTCGGAGGCGGTGCCGCAATCGAGCATCCATGTCGGCAAGCGGTGCACCAACGTCGAATCGCGCAACGGCTCCGTCGGCCTGACCTTCGCCGACGGCACCAGCGCCGAGGCCGACGTGGCCGTCGGCTGCGACGGCATCCGCTCGGCGGTCCGCAGCCACCTGTTCGGCGGCGAGGGGCCGCGCTACGCGGGAACGATGTGCTGGCGTGCGCTCGCGCCCACCGACGCCCTGCCGAAGGACTGTCACGACCGCCATGTCAACCAGTGGTCCGGCGATGGCGGGTTCGTCATCAGCTACTACGTCCGGCAGGGCCAGTTCATCAACTTCGTCTGCGTCCGCCAGCAGCCCGGCTGGACCGAGCAGTCCTGGTCGGTGCCGAGCAGCGTCGAGGAGATGCTGGCGGCCTTCCCCAAGGCTGGAGACCATCTGCGCCGCATGATGGGCGCCGCGACCTCCTGCTCGAAATGGGGCCAGTTCACCGGCGAGCACGCGGCGCAATGGACCAGAGATCGCGTGACGCTGCTGGGCGATTCCGCGCATGCCATGCTCGCGACCTTCGGGCAGGGCGCCAACATGGCGTTCGAGGATGCCTACGTCCTGGCGCAGTGGCTTCGCGCCGGCGCCGACGATCCGCCCGCGGCGCTCGCCGGCTACGAGTCGGTGCGCAAGCCGCGCGCCACCTGGGTGCAGCAGCTCTCACGCACCGAGGTGCGGTTCAAGAAGCAGGCGTCGACCTGGGATCGCCTGCGCCGCGAATACGTGTTCCTGACGCGGCATCGCTCGACGACGCGCGGTGTCTATCGCTCGATCTTCGGCTACGACCCGGTGAAGGAGTGGCGGGGCTCTTGAATACCTGCGGCACGGGTGGTGCCATCCCTCCCCGCGAGGGGAGGGGCCGCGCGAAAGCGCGGGGGTGGGGAGAAGTCTCCGTTTCTCGCTGGCCTCTCCCCACCCGGCTCGCCATAGCGCGTCGAAGACGCGCGTAAACGCGCTGATGGCTTCGCCACCTCCCCTCGCGGGGAGGGATAAGGCCACCGGTGTTGCTGGCGATTCAAAACGAACGCGCTCGAGGGGCCGCAGTGCTTCACGCCCCGTTCACTCCGTCGTCGCCGCCTTGATGCCGAGCACCTTGGCAAATCCGCCGATGCTGGTGCTCTGCTTCTCGATCGCGGCCGCGAACTCGGCGGACGAGCCGGGTGACACCACCTGCCCGGTGGCGGTCAGCCGCTGCACGATTGCCGGATCGGCGAGCGCGGCCCTGATGTCGGCGGCGATACGCTCGCGCGGCGCAAGCGGCATGTCGCGCGGGCCGAACAGGCCGACCAGCCCGTCGAAGGTCAGCTCCGGGAAGCCTGCCTGCGTGACCGTGGGGACATCGGGCAGGATGGCGGCCGGCTCGCTGCCTGTCACCGCCGCGGCCTTGATCCGTCCGGCCTGGACCTGCGCGTGCACGATCGCATAGGCCGACCAGTAGAGCTGCAGCCGGCCCTCGGCCACGTCGTTCTGCGCCTGCACCCCGTCGCGATAGGGAATGCGTGCCATGTTGATGCCGGAGTTCTTGAAGAACGCATTGATGATCAGGTCGGTCGCGCCGGTGGTCGATGCAAAGTTGAGCTTGCCGGGCTCGGCGCGGGCCTTGTCGAAGATCTCTTTCAGCGAGCCGGAGCCGGGCGGTGCGCCGATCGAAACCAGCGTCAGGCTGACGCGCGCCACCGGGGCGAGATCGCGCGGATCGTACGGCAGCTTGGCGTGCAGATACGGATGCGCCGTGAACGACGATGCCGGTCCGAACAGCAGCACGTGGTCGTCGCGGGCGCTGGTGAAGGCGTTGATGGCGACGAAGCCGTCGCCGCCCGGACGGTTCTCCACCACCACGGGCTGGCCCCATTTGGCGCTGAGCTTTTCCGCGATCAGCCGCGCGCCGAGATCGGCGCCGGAGCCCGGGCCGAGCGTGAGGATGAATTTGACCGGCCGGACCGGCCAGTCCTGCGCTTGGGCCGATGCGGAGAGGCCGGTCAGCGCGAGCACGGAAAGAATGATGGCTGCGCCCAGGCGCGAACTTGTCTTCGTTGCCTGCATCGCTGTCTCCAGCCCGGCCGCATCGACCGGCGGCCGGCATCGCCCTGCATCCGGTCAACGATGGTCGGCGATGGCGCGGCAATTGTAAACCGCGACGTCCCGTGGCCGCATTCGGGACGATCAGGCCTTGATCGATAGGCTGCTGAGCTTGCTCCAAAGCTCCAGCGTGGTGACGTGGCTGAGCCCGGCAAACTGTCCGTCGCTGACCTCGATCACGATCCAGCGTCCGTCCTCCAGTTGTCCGATGTCGACGGCGATGAACGGTGTGCCCACCCTTCGCGCGGCTTCGATGGAAAGGGTTTTGATCGCTGCTTCGTCCGCCGGACCAAGTCCGAAGGTGTCGCGGTATTCGTCCCAGTAGAAGCCATAGGCCAGAACGTCGCCGCCGTGGACGAACACGCGATATTCCCGCCCGATCGGGAACGACTGCTTGTCGATGTCGATGGCGCGGAAGCTGACGAGCCGCCGCGCGATGATCTTGCCGCGCGACCGGCGTTCGCGCGAAAGCAGATTGCGTCCGATCGCTTCGAGTTCGCCGCTGTCGTGAGCCACGCACGCTGCCCAGCCTTGGTCCTTGTTGGACTTGATCGTCCCCTTGACGAAAACCGGAAAGCCCAGTCGCGCCTCGACCGTCGGGAATTCGTCGATGCTTGAGAGAACAATGCTGTCCGGCGTCAAGTCGCCGAGCAGCGGATAGAATTTGTCGAATTCCATTGCCGTTTGATATTCGGCGGGCGTGTTGATCAAACGGACGCCCTTGGCCGCCGCTGCATCGTAGATCGCCCGGTAGCGCTCGGCAGCGGGAATGTAACCTGCCCAGATGCCCGGAACCGGCGGATCAAACGGCGGCAGGTAGGCCAGCGCATTCTCGGCCGTTTCGCAGATTTCGAAGTCCACCGGTATCGGATAAATGCGGCAGCCGAACATTCGCGCCGCTTCCACCGTTGCGCGGAGTTCGCGGCCGTTGATCGTGTTCGGATCGACGAACGAATCTTCGCTCAGGACGACGACCATTCGGCCTCTTTTGCAATGAAAGGCGACTAGGCGATCTGTTGAGAGCGCCGCCGTCCGATCCGCAGCACCAGCTTGCCGATGCCTGCGTTGACAGCGCCGAACAGGGCCGCGATCGGCAGCGAGATATAGTTGCCCACCGACGCAATGACCATCAGCCCCCCTCCGAGCGAACTGACCACCATCATCGGCAAAATCAGCAGCACGTGATCGACCGATGGCCGCGGGTAGTACTGGGCTGTTGCGCCAAGGTTCAGGCAAAGAAACGCGACGGGAAAGCCGAGCAGCGCGATCAGCGCGAAAACAAGTGCCCCGCGCCACGCCAGGATTCGCTCGCGCCGCGCCGCGAACGCGCGCCACAGCAGCATCGCCAGGAGCGCCATGATGCACGCCGGCACCCACCACGGCGCCCAGGGCCGGACCGGCGAGCCTTGATCGTTCATGTGCGCGGCAACGCTCAGTTCCCACGGCACGCCGAGAACGTTGCGCCAGAGCAACAGCATGTGGCACGTGGCGAATAGGCCGGCGAGGACCATCGTCATGGTGCGCGCGATCTTCGCCGACGCTGTGGGCCGGCCGGGCGAGGTATCCAGTTCCATCACGCTCATTAGCGAAGCTCCTTGAGCCGGTCGGCGAAGCTTCCGCTGACGCGTGGCGGTGGAGGAGCGCTCGCCTGCCTTGAGCGGCTGATCAGCTCATTCGTGATGTTGTGCGCCTGGACGATCTGCGCCGGTGTCAGACTCTTGCCGACCGCGTCGCGGCGGCTTCGCGCCTTGCCGGCGTTTTCGTTGGCGGCGGAGATCGAATAGACCGCATAGGCCTTCACCGGATCGCGCGGCACGCCGATCCCGAGATCGAGCGCGGTCGCGTAGGCGAACACGCACTCGCGGTCCATGGTGATCTCGGTGCAGCGCCGCAGGATGTCGGCGCCCCGCGCGGGATCGAGATGTCCCGTGCGCTTGCCGTATTCGACGTAGAACATGCCGAGGTAGTACATCGCATGCGGCTCGGATCGTGCCGCCGCACGCTCGAGCCATTCCAGTGCCTCGCTCGGGTCGTCGGTCAGGCCGCCCGCGTAGGGGAGGAAGCGCATGACGCCATACATGGCCTGCGCCTCCGGATAGCCATCGATCGCGGCCTTGCGGATCAGCCGCTCGCCTTCGCGCTCGTTCTTCGGCACCCCGTGTCCGGTGATCAGCATCTCGCCGAGCCGCAGCGTGGCGCGCAGGTCGCCACGCTCGGAGGCAAGCCGCAGATATTGTTCGGCGCGCGTCGCATCGACCGCGCCCATCCAGCCGGTGACATAGCCTTCACCCATCACGCGGGCGGCGGCGGCGTCGCCCGCAGCAGCGGCGCGAGCGAGCAACGCGCGGCCGCCTTCGGCGTCGCGCGTGAGGTCGGGCAGGCCCGACACCTTGAGCACGCCGAGCACCGCCATCGCCCGCGGCTCGCCCTTCTCGGCGGCGGCGCTGAGCATACCGAGCCCGGTTGTGACCGACGCCTGGCCGGCGACCGAAAGCTGAGCGAGTCCCTGGATCAGCAGCACGTGGCGGTCATCTCGATCCGCGCCGGACAGTGCTGCGGCGACGCCCCGGACGTCGCGCGCGTAATAGGCGCGCAGCGCGTTTCGTAACTGGGTGCGAACCGGTTCTGCGACATCGTCGAAATAGGCCGGCTCGATCCTGACATCGGCGATGCGCGGCGCGAGCGGAATTCGCGGCTTGGCCATGCCTGGCGCTGCGGACGGTGTCGTCGGCGCTGTGCCCGCCGTAGGCGGCGACTTTTGGGCACGCATCCATGACGTTGCGAAGTGATGCATGCTGCCGCCGGGCAGAAATGCCAGCACGATCGTGCCGATCAGTGCGAATTCGATAAAACCGCGGAAGCTGCCCCCGGCCTTGTAAAGGTCGAGTGCAATGGTCCAGGGCGCACGGCGGGGCGGCTCGATGATGCCGCGGCTCTCGTTGCGGACAATGGCCATTGTCAGCTCGCGGCGGCGAGCGGCGCAGACGCGTCCGATGCGCCGGGCCCGACCGGCACGACCTTGGCGCCGCTGCCGGTCGAAGCGATCCGCACGGTCATAACGCCCGCGCCGCGCGCGTCGATGAAGCCGTCGGTGATCTCGCGCTCGATCGCGCGGGCGATGTCGCGCACGCCGCCCTTGGTGTGGGGCGCGAGTTGCTCGATCGCGCCGAGCAGGACCGCGGGATCGATGCCGCCGCCTTCGATCTTCAGACCGAACTGCTCGGCCTGTGCCTCGAGCTCCAGCGCCACCACGCGCGCAATGTCGAGCCCCTGCAGCGGCTGGAACGCGAACACCTCGTCAATGCGGGAGAGCACCTCGGGCGCGAACTGTGCGTCGGCAAGCAGGGCCTTGGCGAGCCGCCCGATCTCTTCGGGCGAAGCGCCGCTGGTCGCGACGTCGCCGATCTGGCGCGACATCGCATTGGTGGTGATGACGAAGATGGCGTCGGACGTCGGGATGCGCGCGCCGTCGCTCACCTCGGTGACGAAGCCGTCGTTCCAGGCGGTGAGGAAGCGCTTGTGCACCTCGGGATGCGCCTTCTCGAACTCGTCGAGCAGGACCACGGCGTCGGGCACGTCACGCAGCGCTGCGGTCAGCGAGCCGTAGCTGGTCGAGCCGATATAGCCGCGCGCCTGGCCGAACAGGCTTGCCGCCGCGTGGGCCTGGCCGAACTGGCTCATGTCGAAGAAATGCAGGTGGCCGCGGTTGCCGTAGAGCTCGCGCGCCAGCACCTTGGCGAGGTGCGTCTTGCCGACGCCCGGCGGCCCGGCGAGGCAGAACACCGCGAGCGGCTTGTCCTTGCGCCGCGCGGCAAAGCGCCGGCGAAGCTGCGCGGCGATCGCGTCGACCGCAGCGTTCTGGCCGACCACGCGGGCCTTGACCCGCTGCGCCAGATCTTCGGCGTCGATTGTCACCAGCTTTTGGCTGGTCGATTGGTACGCACGCTCCAGCTCGGAGCGGTTGGTCAGCCGATCGAGAACATCCATAACGAACCTCGGGAGATAGCGGCCTCGATAGAGATAGATGCAGAGCGCGGCGACCGCCGCACAGGCGACGAGCGATTGAGCCAGCGGCGCGGAAGCCTGGTAGACCAGAATGACGAACATCACGATGACGAGACGTGTCATCCATGGCGTGCTCGCGCCGAGGATCATGGCATCACCTCGATGCGTTCGCCGGGCAGCAGTGCGCGCAGCGCGAGCGAGCCGCGCCGTGTCGCAAGGGCAACCGTGATGCCGCCGCCACCGCCGTCACGGACCGCGGTGATGTGGATCGGGCCGCCGTTCATGGGAATCGCGACCGGCATCCATGCCTTGGAAAGCAGCACCTGCTGGATGAGTCCTGCGGCTTCGACGGAGACGGTGTCGCCATCCGGGTCCATGCTGTCGGTCAGCACGATCCAGCCGATGCGTCGCTCGCGCCGTGCGACCTCCTGTGCGATCTCTTGGCGCTGGGCATCGGGCAGGCGAAGCATCGACACTGCCGCCGCGACCGCGCCGCGGTCGGATGCATCGACCTCCGTGACGACCGACTCGCCGAGATCGGCGGGCGATGCCGGTATCGCCTTGGTGGCATGTTCGGACGCGCCGACCAGCCAGATCATCGCCGCGCCGGCCGCAACTGCGGCCAAGCCACCAACCGCGAGCGGCGTCGCCCGAAGCGGGCTTGTCGCGAGCATTGGTGGGGCCAGTTCGGGCCCTGACGCGCGGTCGAGATCGGGCATTGCGTTCCGTCCTCGCCTGCTCTTAGGCGAGAGCGCGAAAGCCCCGGTTAATTGCAGAAGATTTCGGCAGCCACCAAGCGTTGTGGTGAACGCCCGCTAACGCGCCGCAGAAAATTTTAGACAATGCAGATTTGGAACGAAGCCTGGTCACGGAGTTGTTTCGCAGCAAGATTGCTGGCCGTCGCGGGAAAGATGGTTCGATGGCATTCGCGGCGTTCAGCCGACGAACGTTGGTCTCGCAGCGGGGGCGCGGCCAAGCGCGGGGTTGACAACCATCAGTTTGTTCTCTATTTGTTCTTTTATCCTGCTTGTTGAGGGGCGCCATCCGGGTGGCTCCCGTTTTGGCAGAGGCAGGAACGGTGCGCCTGCGGGTCCGGCTCAGCCGGCCGGACTCCCGGGAAGCCTCGGACCCCGCTCTATGGGCACTACGACCCGTGCGCAGGGAGCCTGCTGGACCACCGGTCGACGGTATCGAACCGGGCGGCAAACGACGGCCCGAGGTAGTGAGGCCAGGTCTCACGAACACCGTGGTGAAGCGCCGCAAGGCGCGCCGGCCCGCGTCATGGGCCGGCGTCCCTTCCGCTGAAGGGACAGGCCTGACCGTAAGGTGGCCATGGGTGCGGCGGATTCCGCACCAGCGCTTTGTGGCGCTTTACTCCCCTCGCTCTGGTTTGAGCGGGCAAGATCGGACGGCGGCCGGGTGCCGAAGCTTTTCCCGGAGCGCTGACGCTTGGCCGCTGAGCTGTTTGACATTGTGAATCCGTAATGGGTGCGACCGCCGGCAACGCCCGCGTGCGGTTCAGGGGAAACGCCGCTGGCCGCAAGCGCGATCCAGGCCCCGGTTTCCCAGGGCCTGGATCAGCACGCACTCAACGCTGACTGACGAACTCAACGCACGCTACCGACTACCGTGCCATGCCGCCGCCAGCGGGGGCCGCCGGACGCGAGCCCGCGCCGCCGCCCATGCCGGTCGTCGCGCTCGGCGCCTTGTACGGCTCGAACGTAGAGGCCTGCTTCAGCTCGTCCTTGGTCATGCCGAGCTTGAGCTTGTCGGACTCGTTCTTCGACTTGTCGCCGGGCACGACCTGGAATGCGGCCGGGGCGAGCGCCACGTCCTTCGCGCCGATGCCGAGGAAGCCGCCGACGCCGATCACATAGGCTTGGATATTGCCATCCTTGTCGAACAGGATGTCGCTCACGTCGCCGATCTTCTCGTTGTCGTTGCCGACCACGTCGATACCCCTGAACTTCGACGCCAGGAATTGGTCGGAGCGCTGCGAATTGACGAACCTCGGCGCGGTCACGCCCGACCTCTCTGCGGTCGAGGAGCTCGGCGCGGGCGACGTCATCTCAGGCGATTTGGCCGGAGGCATCGCAGGCGGCGACGATTGCGCGGCCGGCGGGCTCGGTGAATCGGGCGCAGGTGGCGTGCCTTCGGCGACGGCTGCGCCGATCGCCAGACCGGTGAGCGCCGTCGTGAGCATCAGTTTCTTCAGCATTGGGATCCTCCTGGAGTGGACTTGGATTGAGATCCCCCGTCCTTGAAGCGGAAGCCCCCGTCAGCAGGCCAACGTCCGGTCCTTGGCGAATGTTCCGGGAGCTCGCAAAGCTGGAACCCGCGCGCTTGTGGACATGTTCGTTCGGGGAACGCGCGTCGCCGGGGCAAGCGCATTGTCGGCGTGGTGAGTTCCACCCTGCTGCGGGTTCCGTCGCGCCACCGGGAATTCGTTCGCATTGCAAACGATTCCTTAATCTTAAACCGCGTTAATCCCTGATCGCGAACCGGTTCCGGCAAGGGGCCGTTCGCGCCTTATCCGTTTTTGCGCCCGTGCCATCCATGATCACCGCAGCAACTCCGGACGCCGGGCGTAACATGTTGAGCTGCAAGGCCTATGGAGCGCTTCGTGGTGAATTCCACGTTTCCGATCTGGGAGCCTGGCCGAGGTGGGGCGCACAACGCGGGGGCCACCGCGGGGGTGTGCGCGCCTGTGGGGCGGCCGGGTTCCGAGAGAGCGGCGGAAGGCCCGCTCGGGGCACGGGAATGATGGCGGGCAGCGACGGCTCGTCTGTCGCTGGCGGACCGGCCCGTCATGTTCCCGTGCTCGGGCGCGCCGCGCTTGACGCGTTGAACCTGCGCGACGGCGGCATCTATATCGACGGCACGTTCGGCGCGGGCGGCTACAGCCGCGCGATTCTTGAAGCAGCCGGCACCCAAGTCGTTGCGATCGACCGCGATCAGAGCGCGGTGGCGGCAAGCGCCGATCTGGTCGCCGCCGCGAACGGCCGCCTGACCGTGGTCGAGGAGCGCTTCTCCGCGCTCGACGAGGTCGCCAAGAAATTCGGACACGAGCAGGTGGACGGCGTCGTGCTGGACATCGGCGTGTCGTCCATGCAGCTCGACGAGGCGGAGCGCGGCTTCTCGTTCCGGCTCGACGGTCCGCTCGACATGCGGATGGGCGGCGAGGGGCCGAGCGCGGCCGACGTCATCGCACGCGCATCCGAGCGCGACCTTGCCGATATCATCTTCCAGCTCGGCGAGGAGCGGCACTCCCGCGCGGTCGCTCGCGCCATCGTTGCGGCGCGCAAGCAGGCGCCGATTGAAACCACCCGGTCGCTCGCCGGCATCGTCGAGCGCGTGGTGCACGCGCGGCCGGGACAGATTCATCCGGCGACGCGCACGTTCCAGGCGCTGCGGATGTTCGTGAACGAGGAATTGAACGAGCTTGCGGAGGCTCTGGCCGCAGCCGAGCGGATTTTGAAGCCCTCCGGCCGGCTCGCGGTGGTGAGCTTTCATTCGCTCGAGGACCGCATCGTCAAGACGTTCCTGGCCGAACGCAGCCGCACGGTCAATGTTTCGCGGCATATGCCGGAGGTCGAGGCGGAAACGCCGACCTTCGCGCTGGTGAACCGGCGTCCGATCGTTGCCGATGCCGCCGAAATCGCCGCCAATCCGCGCGCCCGCTCCGCCAAGCTCCGCGCCGCCGAGCGCACCGCCGCGCCGCCGCGCGATTTCGATCCGGCGCAACTCCTGCCGCGCCTGCCGTCCCTCGATGACGTCATGAGGGGAGGCTGAGCATGCGCATCCTGCACTTCTGCGCGCTGATCCTGCTCGTGGCGGCCGCGGCCTATGTCTACGAGATCAAGTTCGAGTCGACGCTGCGGGCCGAGCGCGTCGCCAAGATGCGGGTCGACGTCCGCCGCGAGCGCGATGCGATCGCGGCCCTCCGCGCCGAATGGGCGACGCTCGACAACCCCGCGCGCATCCAGAGCCTGTCACGCCGCCATCTTCAGCTTCGCCCGGCGGAAGCGACGCAGTTCGACGCGCTCCAGGGCCTGCCGGACAAACCGCCCTCCCTGGTGTCGCCGGAGGCCGCCGACGCGATCGCCGTGATCATCGAGAATCCGGACATCACCCGGACCGGCAGCGTGCCGGCCAAGCCCAAAAAAAAGCTCGAGCCAAAGACTGAGCAAAAGCCCGAGCAAAAGACCGATCAAAAGGCAGAGCAGAGATAGGCGGGATGGACGCGCAGACCTATTCCGATATGCCGGCACCTGAGCAGGTCTCGTCCGAGCGGCGCGCGCAGCCGCGGACCGAGGCTCGCTCCGAGCCTTGGCGCCGCCGCATGATGCGGACGCTGCTCTACGGGCGCAACGTCGACCGCACCGCCAAGGCGCGGGCCCGCATCGGCCTCGCCATCCTCGCGTTCGGTGCGGTGTATTCGATCATTGCGATCCGCCTCGTGATGTTTGCCGTGGTGCCGGAAAGCCACTTCGTCAGGCGTGGGGCAGCGCGCGACGCGGTCGCGACCGCGCGCCCCGACGTTCTCGACCGCAACGGCCTGATCCTCGCAACCGACGTCCGCACGCCGTCGCTGTTCGCCGAGCCGCGCCGCATGATCGACGTGGACGAGGCGACCGAGCTCCTGACCGCGGTGGTGCCGGACCTCGATGCCGGCGAGCTGCGCGAGCGGCTCGGCTCCAAGCGCGGCTTCGTCTGGCTCAAGCGCGAGATCACCACCAAGCAGCGCCGCGACATCTACCGGCTCGGCCTGCCGGGCGTGGGCTTCCTCGCCGAGAACAAGCGGGTCTATCCGAACAGCGCCGAGGTCTCGCACCTGATCGGCCACGTCAACATCGACAACCAGGGCATCGCCGGCATCGAGAAGTGGCTCGACGGCCACGGCTTGCAGGCGCTGCACATGGCGGGGCTCGCGACCGACCGGCTGCAGAAGCCGGTGGAGCTTGCGGTCGATCTTCGCGTGCAGCACGCGCTGCGCGACGAGCTGATTGCCGCCGCGATCAAGTTCAAGGTCAAGGCCGCGGCCGGCCTCGTGGTGGATTGCGACACCGGCGAGATCGTCGCGATGGTGTCGCTGCCCGACTACGACCCCAACAGCCCGCAGCAGGCCAACGACCCGCTGCGCATCAACCGCCTGACCACCGGCGTGTTCGAGATGGGCTCGACCTTCAAGGCGCTGACGCTGGCGATGGCGCTCGACTCGGGCAAATACAATCTGAACTCGATGGTGGATGCGCGCGGCTCGCTGCGCTACGGCAAGTTCAGCATCGGCGACTATCACGGCAAGAACCGGGTGCTGTCGCTGTCCGAGGTGTTCATCTACTCGTCCAACATCGGCACCGCGCGGCTGGCGCTCGGCCTCGGCGTCGAGCACCACAAGTGGTTCCTGAAGAAGCTCGGCCAGCTCGACCGGCTGCGCACCGAGCTGCCGGAAAGCGCCGAGCCGATCGTTCCCAAACGCTGGGGCGAGCTGAACACCGTGACCATCGCCTTCGGCCACGGCCTGTCGGTTGCGCCGCTGCAGGCGGTGGCCGGCATCAATGCGCTGGTCAACGGCGGCCATCTCATCCCGCCGACCTTCATGAAGCGTTCGCGCGAAGAGGCGATGAAGCTTGCCAAGCAGGTCGTCAAGCCTGAGACCAGCGACAAGATGCGCTACATCATGCGGCTCAACGCCGAGAAGGGCACCGCGACCAAGGCCGAGGTGAAGGGTTATTACGTCGGCGGCAAGACCGGCACCTCGGAAAAGGTGGTCAACGGCCGCTATTCCAAGAACAAGCTGTTGACGAGCTTCACCGCGATCCTGCCCGCCGACAAGCCGCGCTATCAGCTCCTGATCATGCTCGACGAGCCGCAGGGCCTGCCGGAGACGCACGGCTATGCAACCTCCGGCTGGAACGCGGCACCCACCGCGGGCAAGGTGATCGCCCGAATCGCGCCGCTGCTCGGCATCGAGCCGCGCCTCGACATGCCGCCCGCGGACCAGCTTATTTTGGCCAAGGTCAAGCAATAGGCGTGGGAATAGGGTCGTGAAGCGGGGCTCGGTCGTGTCATAACCGGCCCGCCGCCATCGCCTCTTGCGGGCGAAGGCGTGCTGTGGCACCGCCACGTTTCACTCAAGCGGCGACGATGAAGCTTTCCGATCTGCTGACCGACCAGGCTTCGCTCGATGCGCGCACCGGCGCGATCGAGGCGACCGGCATTACCGCGGACAGCCGCGCGGTGAAGCGCGGCTTTGCGTTCGTCGCGGTTCCGGGCACCAAGGCCGACGGGATGGTCTACGCCGCTCAGGCGGCGCAGGCGGGCGCTGCCGCGGTCGTCGGCGAGAAAGCCCCGCAAGCGCCGCTGCCGGGCGGAACAGCGTTCGTGCCGGTGGCGAATGCACGGCGGGCGCTGGCCATGGCCGCGTCGCGCTTCTATCCGAAGCAGCCCAAGGTGATCGCCGCCGTGACCGGCACCAGCGGCAAGACCTCGGTGGCCGCCTTCACGCGGCAGATCTGGGTGGCGCTCGGCCACGAGGCGGCAAGCCTCGGCACCATCGGCGTGGTGACGCCGAAGAAAGAGATTTACGGCTCGCTGACCACGCCCGATCCGGTCGGCTTGCACCGCACGCTGAACGAGCTTTTCGACGAAGGCGTCACCCATCTGGCGATGGAGGCGTCGTCGCACGGCCTCGATCAGCACCGGCTCGACGGCGTGCGGGTCGCGGCGGCCGGTTTCACCAACCTGAGCCGCGATCATCTCGACTACCATCCGAGCGTCGAGGCCTATCTGGCCGCCAAGCTGCGCCTGTTCGAGGCTCTGGTGGTCGATGGCGGCAGCGCGGTGATCGACGTCGATCACGAGCACAGCGATGCGGCGGTGGCGGCGGCCAAGAAGCGCGGGCTGAAGCTCATCACCGTCGGCCGGAAGGGCGACGGCATCCGCCTGGTGGAAACCGCGATCGACGGCTTTGCCCAGCGGCTGACGCTGGAGCATGGCGGCAAGACCTGGTCGCTGAAGCTGCCGCTGGTCGGCGCGTTTCAGGTCGAGAATGCGCTGGTGTCGGCGGGCCTCGTGATCGCGACCGGCGGCGAGCCCGGCGCGGTGTTCGCATCGCTGTCGTCGCTCAAGGGCGCGAAGGGCCGGCTCGATCTGGTCGGCGAGCGCAACGGCGCGCCGATCTTTGTCGATTACGCCCACAAGCCCGACGCGCTGGAGAAGGCGCTCGCGGCCCTGCGGCCTTACGTGAAGCGGAACCTGATCGTGGTGTTCGGCGCGGGCGGCAACCGCGACGCCGGCAAGCGGCCGCTGATGGGTGCAATCGCCGCCCAGCATGCCGACCGGGTGATCGTCACCGACGACAATCCGCGCAACGAGCAGCCGGAGAAAATCCGCGCGGCGATTCTCGCGGCGGCGCCCGGCGCGTCCGAGATCGGCGACCGCCGTGAGGCAATCCGCCGCTCGGTTGCGTCACTTGAGCGCGGCGACGTGCTGTTGATTGCGGGCAAGGGACACGAAAGCGGTCAGATCATCGGCGACCGCGTGCTCGAATTCAGCGATCACGACGAGGTCGAGGCGGCATTGCGGGAGAAGGTGGCATGAGCCGCGTCGTTGCAACTTGTGTCCCGGGCGCAGCGCAGCACCACAAGCGCGGTCACGCGCGTCTTCGACGCGCTATGGTGGTGCGCTGCAGACCCGGGACCGTTCCGGATTCCGAATTCGGTACGGTCCCGGATCAGCAGTGCATCATTCGCGTTGCACGCTCATGCTGCACTGCATCCGGGACTCGAGGCGGAGAGATCGTATGAGCGCGCCGCTGTGGACGGTCGAGGCGATGGCGAAGGCGATGGGCGCCGGGAAGCACGGCGCGCTGCCGTCCGGCATCACCGGGCTGTCGATTGACACGCGCACGATCGCGCCGGGCGAGGCGTTCTTCGCGATCAAGGGCGACGCGCGCGACGGGCACGAGTTCGTCGAGGCGGCTCTGAAGAAGAATGCCGGCCTTGCCGTCGTCGCGGCGGGCAAGCGCAATGAATTTCCCAAGGATGCGCCGCTGCTCGTGGTGCCGGACGTGCTGGAAGGCCTGATTGCGCTGGCGCGTGCCTCGCGCGCGCGCAGCAAGGCTAGGTTCGTCGGCGTCACCGGCTCGGTCGGCAAGACCGGCACCAAGGAGGCGCTGCGGCTTGCGCTGTCGAAGGAAGGCGAGACGCATGCGTCGGCGGCCTCCTACAACAATCATTGGGGCGTGCCGCTGTCGCTGGCGCGCTGCCCGGAAAGCGCGCGCTACGCCGTGCTCGAGATGGGCATGAACCATGCGGGCGAGATCGCGCCGCTGACGAAGCTCGTGCGGCCGCATGTGGCGATCATCACCACCATCGAGCCGGTGCATCTGGAGTTCTTTCCCTCGGTCGAGGCGATCGCCGACGCCAAGGCCGAGATCTTCCAGGGTATCGAGCCGGGTGGCGCGGCCGTCATCAACCGCGACAATCCGCATTTCGCCCGCCTGGAGAAACAGGCGAAGGGCGCGAACGTCGGCCGCATCGTCTCGTTCGGCGAAAACGCCAAGGCCGACGCGCGGCTGATCAAGTTCGCGCTGCAGCCTGGTTCCTCGACCGTGCAGGCGCGCATTCTCGGTCATGACGTGACCTACAAGCTCGGCGCGCCGGGCCGCCATGTCGTGCAGAACTCGCTCGCGGTGCTCGCTGCGGCGACGCTTGCCGGTGCCGATCTCGCGATCTCGGCGCTGGCGCTTGCCGAGCTTGCGCCGCCGAGCGGCCGCGGCGCGCGGCAGACGCTGGACGTCCCGGGCGGACAGGCGCTGCTGATCGACGAGAGCTACAACGCCAATCCCGCCTCGATGCGGGCGGCGCTCGCGCTGCTCGGCCAGGCGCCGATCGGCCCGCGCGGACGGCGCATCGCGGTGCTGGGCGAGATGCTGGAGCTCGGGCCGCGCGGCGCGGAGTTGCACAGCGGGCTCGCTGCGGCGATCACCGGGAACGCCGTCGATCTGGTGTTCTGCGCCGGTCCGCTCTATCGCGGGCTGTGGGAGGCTCTTCCCTCCAGCCGCAAGGGCGGCTATGCCGACACATCTGCGTCGCTCGAGGCGGAGGTGCTTGGCGCGGTGCGCGCCGGCGACGCGGTGATGATCAAGGGCTCGCTCGGCTCGAAGATGGGCCCGATCGTCAAGGCGCTCGTTCGTCAGTTTTCCTCGCACGGCGACCGCCCGGCGGCTGCCGCACAAGGCTGAAGTGCCACAAGGTTGATCCGATGCTTTATTGGTTGGCCGACTTTTCCAGCACGCTCTCGTTCTTCAACGTGTTCCGCTACCTGACGGTGCGGACCGCGGGCTCGTTGATCACCGCGCTGGTGTTCGTCTTCATGTTCGGGCCGTGGATCATCGACCATCTGCGGCTGCGCCAGGGCAAGGGCCAGCCGATCCGCGCCGACGGGCCCAAGTCGCATATCGTCGCCAAGGCCGGCACGCCGACCATGGGCGGGCTGATGATCCTGCTCGGCATCGTCGTGGCGACCGTGCTGTGGGCCAATCCGCGCAACCCCTATGTCTGGATCGTTCTGGCGGTGACGCTCGGCTTCGGCCTGGTCGGCTTCTACGACGATTATCTGAAGGTGACGCGGCAGTCGCACTCGGGCTTTGCCGGCAAGCTCAGGCTTTTGTTCGAGGCCTTGATCGCACTGGCCGCCTGCATCGCCTTTGCCAGCCTCGGCCGCGGCAGCTTTGCCACCTCGCTCACCATCCCGGTGTTCAAGGAAGCAGTGATCAATCTCAGCTGGTTCTTCCCGATATTCGCCGCCTTCATCATCGTCGGCGCGGGCAATGCGGTGAACCTGACCGACGGCCTCGACGGCCTCGCCATCGGCCCGGTGATGATCGCCGCGGCAAGCTTCGTCGGCATCTCCTATCTCGTCGGCAACGCGGTGTTCGCCGACTACCTGCAGATCCATTTCGTGCCCGGCGTCGGCGAACTGGCCGTTCTGTGCGGCGCGGTGATCGGTGCCGGGCTGGGCTTTCTCTGGTTCAACGCGCCGCCGGCCTCGATCTTCATGGGCGACACCGGCTCGCTCGCGCTCGGCGGGCTGATCGGCTCGGTCGCGGTTGCGACCAAGCACGAGATCGCGCTGGCGATCATCGGCGGGCTGTTCGTGCTGGAGGCGGTATCGGTGATCGTGCAGGTCGTGTCGTTCAAGCTGACCGGCAAGCGCGTGTTCAAGATGGCGCCGATCCATCACCACTTCGAGCAGCTCGGCTGGACCGAGTCGCAGATCGTGATCCGGTTCTGGATCATCGCCATCGTGCTGGCGCTGGCAGGCCTCGCCACCCTCAAGCTGCGATGATCCCGGTCAAGACGTTTGCGGGAAAGACAGTCGCCGTGTTCGGTCTCGGCGGCTCGGGCCTCGCGAGCGCGCAGGCGCTGAAGACCGGCGGCGCGGATGTGATCGGCTTCGACGACAGCGCCGCGAGCATCGACAAGGCCAGGGCGGCAGGCATCGCGACCGAAGACCTTCGCAAGATCGACTGGTCGAACGTGTCGGCGCTGCTGCTCGCGCCCGGCGTGCCGCTGACCCATCCGCAGCCGCACTGGTCCGCGCAATTGGCGAAGCAGGCGGGAGCTGAGATCATCGGCGACGTCGAGCTGTTCTGCCGCGAGCGGCGGCGGCTTGCGCCGAACTCGCCGTTTGTCGCCATCACCGGCACCAACGGCAAATCGACCACCACGGCGCTGATCCATCATCTGTTGAAATCAGCGGGCCGCGCCGCGGAGCTCGGCGGCAACATCGGCACCGCGGTGCTGACGCTCGAGCCGCCCAGCGCCGACCGCGCCCATGTGGTCGAGTGCTCGTCCTATCAGATCGACCTTGCGCCGACGATCGATCCGCGCGTCGGAGTGTTCATCAACCTCAGCGCGGATCATCTCGACCGCCACGGCACCATCGCGCACTACGCGGCGGTGAAGGAGCGGCTGGTCGCGGGTGTGCAGAACGACGGCGCGGCCGTGATCGGCGTCGACGACGAATGGTGCGCGGCTGCGGCCGAGCGCGTCGCGGCCCAGGGCAAGAACGTCGTCCGCATCTCGGTTCGCAAGCAGCTGTCCGACGGCATCTATGCCGAGGGCGGCCGGATCATCCGGGCGAAGGCCGGCCAGACCGAGACGATTGCAACCCTCAACGGCATCGGCTCGCTGCGCGGCGTGCACAACGCGCAGAACGCGGCCTGCGCCGCGGCCGCGGTGCTGGCGCTCGGCCTCACGCCCGCGCAGATCCAGGCCGGACTGCGCTCGTTCCCCGGTCTCGCCCACCGCATGGAGCAGGTCGGCCGCAAGGGCGCGGTGCTGTTCGTCAACGATTCCAAGGCGACCAACGCCGACTCTTCGGCGCAGGCGCTCGCCTCGTTCACCGACATGTTCTGGATCGCCGGCGGCAAGCCCAAGACCGGCGGCATCACCTCGCTGGAAAAATTCTTTCCGCGCATCCGCAAGGCCTACTTGGTCGGCGAAGCGGCGGAAGAATTCGCCCGCACCCTCGACGGCAAGGTGCCCTATGAGCTGACCGGCACGATCGACCGCGCGGTGGAGGCCTCCGCCCGCGACGCGGCGGCGTCAGGTTTGAAGGAACCGGTGGTGCTGCTGTCGCCTGCTTGCGCCTCGTTCGACCAGTTCCGCAATTTCGAGGTCCGCGGCGACCATTTCCGCAATCTGGTGCTGAAATTGCCGGGGATCGTGCCGACAAAGTGACGACCTCCTGGTCGTCATTCCGGGGCGCGCGTCAGCGCGAACCCGGAATCCAGAAAAATTAACCTCTTGGCAACCACGTCGCGTCACATCTTTGGGCGGGACGAGGGCTACGGCATGGCTTCGCGGACGGTACGGACGCCTTTCGGCGACTGGTGGTGGACGGTCGACCGCGCGATCCTTGCGGCCATATTCGGGCTAATGCTCGGCGGCATCATCCTGTCGCTCGCCGCAAGCCCGCCGGTCGCCGCGCGGCTCGGCCTCGATCCGTTCCACTTCGTCAACCGCCACATCGTCTTCCTGCTGCCGACCCTTGTCGTGCTGCTGGTGACGTCGTTCTTGCCGCCGCGCTATCTGCGGCGCGTGGCGCTGGTCGTGTTTCTGGTCAGCCTGTTTCTGGTGGCGATGACCCCGTTCTTCGGGGCCGAGATCAAGGGCGCGCGGCGCTGGCTGGTGATCGCCGGCATCAACATCCAGCCCTCCGAGTTCCTCAAGCCAGCCTTCGTCGTCCTGATCGCCTGGCTGTTTGCCGAATCGACGCGGCGGCCGGAGATGCCGGCCAACACCGTGGCGCTGACGCTGCTGCTGACGGTCGCGGCGCTGCTGGTGCTGCAGCCCGACTTCGGCCAGACCATGCTGATCGCGCTGGTCTGGGGCGCGCTGTTCTTCATGGCCGGGATGCGGCTCATCTGGGTCGGCGGGCTCGCCGGTGTCGCCGGCCTCGGCTTGGTCGGCGCCTATTTCACCGTGCCGCACGTCACCCAGCGCATCCAGCGCTTCATGGACCGCGGTTCGGGCGGCGACAGCTTCAACATCGACCTCGCGCTCGAGAGCTTCGCGCGTGGCGGCTGGTTCGGCCGCGGCCCGGGCGAGGGCACCGTGAAGCGGCTCCTGCCGGAAAGCCACACCGACTTCGTGTTTGCGGTTGGTGCCGAGGAATTCGGCATCGTGCTGTGCCTCGCGCTGCTCGCGCTGTTCGCCTTCATCGTCATCCGCACATTGCGGTATGCGATGGCAAGCGAAGAGCCGTTCATCCGCTTTGCCGCCTCGGGTCTCGCGATCCTGTTCGGGCTGCAATCGGCGATCAACATGGCGGTGAATCTGCACCTGATGCCGGCCAAAGGCATGACCCTGCCGTTCGTCTCCTATGGCGGCTCGTCGATGATCTCGCTGGCCTACGGGATGGGCATGCTGCTGGCGCTGACGCGCGACCGGCCGCAGGCGGAATACCTGGCCAAGCGCGACCTGGGCCTCGCCGGCAGCCCGGCCTGATCTTTGCCTATATAGTCTCCCTGACGGCGGCGGATTGCTAAGCCATCGGCGGGGACGCTAACAACCTATGATGACGGCGAACAACGATTCCGCCCCGGCGGTCGCGGAGGCGCTGCCGAGCGTGCTGGTCGCGGCCGGCGGCACCGGCGGCCATCTGTTTCCGGCCGAAGCGCTGGCGGCCGCGCTCGCCAAGCGCAGCGTCGCGGTGGCGCTGGCGACCGACGCCCGCGCAGCGCGGCATGCCGGTGCGTTCGCGGCGGCGGGCGTCCACGTCATTCCGAGCGCGACGATCCGCGGCCGCAATCCGTTTTCCCTCGCCAGGACCGGAACCCTGCTCGGCCTGGGCGTGCTCAAGGCATGGCTCAAGCTGCCGAAGATCAGGCCGGTGGTGGTCGTTGGCTTCGGCGGCTATCCGAGCATCCCGCCGCTGATTGCCGCGGCGGCACGCGGCATCCCGACCGTGATTCACGAGCAGAACGCGGTGATGGGCCGCGCCAACCGCCTGCTGGCGCCGCGAGTGGGCGCGATCGCGACCGGCTTTGCCGGCATCCTCAACCGCGAGCCGGCGCTGGCGGCGAAGGCGACGCACACCGGCAATCCGGTGCGGCCGGCGGTGATCGAAGCCTCGTCAACGCCTTATCCGGAACTCGACACCACCGGCACGCTGCAGCTTCTGGTGTTCGGCGGCAGCCAGGGCGCGAAGGTGATGTCCGACATCGTGCCCTACGCGATCGAGCGGCTCGAGCCGCGCCTGCAGATGCGGCTGAAGGTGGTGCAGCAGGCGCGCGAGGAGGACATGGCGCGCGTCCGTGAGGCCTACGCGAAGATACAGGTCGCGGCCGAGGTCGAGCCGTTCTTCAAGGATCTCCCGGCGCGCATGGCGGCGAGCCATCTGGTGGTGGCGCGCTCGGGCGCATCGACCGTGGCCGAGCTCACCGCGATCGGCCGGCCCGGCATCCTTGTGCCGCTGCCGCACGCGCTCGATCAGGACCAGCATCACAATGCCGGCGTGTTGATGGATGCGGGCGGCGCGATCCGCCTGCCGCAGGCGGAGTTCACGCCGGACCGGCTGGCCGCGGAAATCGCCGCGCTCGCCGCTGAGCCACACCGGCTCGCGACAATGGCGGCCTCAGCCAAGCGGGCCGGGGCCATTGATGCCTCGGACCGGCTCGCCGATCTGGTGTTGCGGGTGGCGGGTGTGATACCGCGATAGTCCCGACGTCCACGACAGGGCCTGTCAGCGATGAAACTGCCGCGCGAAATCGGACCGATCCACTTCATCGGCATCGGCGGCATCGGCATGAGCGGCATCGCCGAGGTGCTGATGAACCTCGGCTACACCGTGCAGGGCTCGGACGCGAGCGACAACGCCAACGTCAAGCGGCTGCGCGACAACGGCGCCAAGGTCTTCGTCGGCCACAAGGCCGAGCATGTCGACGGCGCGGAGGTGATGGTCGTCTCGTCGGCGATCAAGCGCGACAATCCCGAGCTGATTGCGGCGCGCGAAAAACGCCTGCCGGTGGTGCGGCGCGCCGAGATGCTCGCCGAGCTGATGCGGCTCAGGAGCTGCGTCGCCGTTGCCGGCACCCACGGCAAGACCACGACGACCTCCATGGTCGCCGCCTTGCTCGATGCCGGCAGCTTCGATCCGACCGTGATCAACGGCGGCATCATCAATGCCTACGGCACCAATGCGCGGGTCGGTCTCGGCGATTGGATGGTGGTCGAGGCCGACGAATCCGACGGCACGTTCCTGAAATTGCCCACCGACATCGCCATCGTCACCAACATCGATGCCGAGCATCTCGATCACTTCAAGACCTTCGCCGCGGTGCAGGACGCGTTCCGCGCCTTCATCGAGAACGTGCCGTTCTACGGCTTCGCGGTGATGTGCACCGACCACCCGATCGTGCAGCGCGTGGTCGGCCGCATCGAGGATCGCCGCATCATCACCTACGGCGAGAACCCGCAGGCCGACGTGCGGCTGATCGATCTCGAGAACGAGGGCGGGCGCTCGCGGTTCGCGGTGCAGTTCCGCAACCGCGTCGGCGAGGTCGTGCACACCATCGCCGACCTGATGCTGCCGATGCCCGGACGGCACAACGCGCTGAATGCCACCTCGGCCATTGCGGTGGCGCATGAGCTGAAGATTTCCGACGACGCGATCCGCAAGGCGCTGGCAGGCTTCGGCGGTGTGAAGCGGCGCTTCACCCGCGCCGGCGAATGGAACGGCGTGACGATCATCGACGACTATGGCCATCACCCGGTGGAGATCGCGGCCGTGCTGAAGGCGGCACGTGAATCGACCAGGGGACAGGTGATCGCCGTGGTGCAGCCGCACCGCTACACGCGGCTGCAATCGCTGTTCGAGCCGTTCTCGACCTGCTTCAACGATGCCGACGCGGTGATCGTTGCCGAGGTTTATCCCGCCGGTGAAGCGCCGATCGCAGGCGTCGACCGCGATCATCTCGTCGCCGCCGTCCGCGCGCGCGGCCACCGCCAGGTGATCGCGCTGCCGGAGCAGCCGCAGCTCGCCGGAATTGTGAAGGGGCTCGCCAAGCCGGGCGACTATGTGGTTTGCCTTGGTGCGGGCAACATCACGCAGTGGGCCTATTCGCTCGCCGGCGAACTGAGGGCGCTGGGCTGAAGTACTTGTCTGCGCTCACTGCGCCGCCTTCCGCGGGAGTTGCAATTGAACCGCTTCTTGCGGGGTGCAGCGGCGCGCGGTGTTGGCCGGGCCGGTTTCCCCCGGTTGAGCCGCTATGCAGAAGTAGGTCTGAACGTCTGCATTGACCTGCCACTGATGGTCCTTGCCCATGCGGACGGGTGCGACGCAAACGTGGCGGCTGCTCGTACGTAACCAGAACGCCTGCTTGCCTTCGCCGCTCGTGCCGGAGCCGAAACATTCCGGCATCGCGTGCGCCAGCGATCTCAGCACCTTTTCGGCGCTACCTTCGAATGGACGGCCAGCGCCTGCCGTCCACATTCGGCAAATCCGCGTTGCCATCAGCCGGTTCTTGGATGCCTCCCGGTTGGTCTTTGCCGCGGGATCGTCAGCTTCATTCGGCTTGTCCTCGGACACGAACTCGAAATTCACACATGGGTCAGAGATCAGTTTCTCGATCACGCCGGGATCGCACGACGCCAGAGGTCCGGGCGCGATCGCATGCGTTCCCGACTTGAAAGTGCAGACCAAGCCTTGCGCTGTATCGACCATCCAGGGGGCATGTCGATTCAGATGTGTGCGTAGCCAGTCGGGCGGCTCGGCGAGGAAGTTCACTGTGGCCATTGCACCTGCGACGATCGCACTGATCGCGGCGAAAATCGCCATGATCGTCTTCCACCTGAATCTGACTCTGCGCCAGATCATCAAGATCCGGAGCCACAATGCTCTGAGCATGTTCATTGTCGCGAGAACAGAAACCGGACGGAGACCGCATCGAAAATGTAGTCGATGAAGAGCCAGCGGCTATTGCGGCTGACGCCGCAACTCAGGCGTCCCTCGATGACGGGACTTGTCGGTTCACCCTTTTCGAAATTGGCAGAGCAGCCGCGCAGGGCCGGCGGTGGATCGCGCGAGAGGCCGTTGATCTGCGAGAACCCGTTTTCGAGTCGGTTGGCTTCATCGCGTAGAGTCGGGATTGCTCGCAACGACCGAAGGTGGCTCTCGAAAAGCTTCGGCAGCGAAGAAACTGGCGCACCGCGCGTCTCGCAATTCGGCAGCTTGTGATTCCGCAAGCATTCAATGGTGACGTTGCACCAGCGCTTCCCCGTATCCATGCTTTGAACGCAAATCGTGGCATTGGTGGCGTTGGAGCCGTCCCTCTCCTCCGGGCCTCCCTTGCCATCGATATGACAGACGCATGCTTCGGGGGAATGTGCGGGTGGCGCGGCGCTGGTCGCGGAAGTCCCATGTGCCCAGAAAACGGCAACTACGACCGCAGCCAGATAGGCCGAGTTCTTGTCGAACATGGTGCGTTTCCCGTCGCAATCCGGAAAAACTGCGTCAGAATACAGCCAAGATTGCTGAGGGTTCCATGACGTTGTTGGCGTAGTGTGTGTTGCGATTGTAAGGTCCTGCAATCGTTGCTTTTTCTCCCGGCCTCGCGATGAATTTTCCGGACATTTCACAGGATTTGCGAACGCGAACGCCACAGCTGCGCGGCCGCCTGCTGCCGAACCAGTCGCTTGCCGAGCTCACCTGGTTCCGCGTCGGCGGGCCGGCGCAGGCGCTGTTCATGCCGGAGGACGAGGCTGACCTCGCGTATTTCCTCGGCGCAATTCCTGCTGACATTCCCGTCACCGTGGTGGGGCTCGGCTCGAACCTGATCGTGCGCGACGGCGGCATTCCCGGCGTGGTGGTGCGGCTCGGCCGCGGCTTCAGCGACGTGAAGGTCGATGGCCTGCGGATTACGGCCGGGCCGGCGGTGCCCGACGTCAAGGTCGCCCGCGCGGCGCAGGAGGCCGGCATCGCGGGTCTTTCGTTCATGCGCGGCATTCCGGGCGCGATCGGCGGCGCGCTGCGGATGAACGGCGGCGCCTACGGCGGCGAGACCAAGGACGTGCTGGTGTCGGCCCGTGCGGTGGACCGGGCCGGAAACATCCATGTGCTGAGCAACGCCGACATGCACTACACCTACCGGCATTGCGGCGTGCCGGAGGATTTCATCTTCACCGCGGCCACATTCGAGGGGCGGGCAGGCGATCGGGCGGTGATCGCCGCCGAGATGGACAAGATCACCGAGTCGCGCGAGGCGACACAGCCGATCAAAAGCCGCACCGGCGGCTCGACCTTCAAGAACCCGCCCGGCCACAAGGCCTGGCAGCTCATCGACAAGGCCGGCTGCCGTGGATTGATCGTCGGCGGCGCGCAGGTTTCGGAGCTGCACTGCAACTTCCTGATCAATCTGGGCGCGGCGACCGCAGCCGACATCGAAAATCTCGGCGAAACCGTGCGAAAGCGCGTCAAAGAAAGTTCCGGCGTCGATCTCGACTGGGAGATCAAGCGGATCGGCGTACCGCTCAGCCGGGCCTCCTGAGTCTTTTTTGTCACGCCTCGAAATCTTCGCTGCGCGCTACGGGCCGCGCGGGATTCACCTTTGACTCCCAGCGAGTTAGCGTGGCTTTGCTGATTCGCGGAGCGGCAGTGACGCGCAAAGTCAGGTCAAATATCGCAAGCGTCGGCGGCCTCGGCGGGGCCGTCGTGCCGCTTGCGCGCGTATTTCAGGGTTAGGGCATGAGCAAGCACGTCGCCGTTCTCATGGGTGGCTGGTCGGCGGAGCGGGAGGTCAGCCTGCGCTCCGGCCGCGCCTGTGCCGATGCCGCCGAGCGCGCCGGCTACCGCGTCACCCGTGTCGATGTCGGCCGCGATATCGCGACCGTGCTCGGCACGCTCAAGCCCGACGCGGCGCTCAACGTGCTGCACGGCCGGCCCGGCGAGGACGGCACGCTGCAAGGCATCCTGGAGATTCTCGGCATTCCCTACACCCATTCCGGCGTCATGGCCTCGGCGCTCGCCATGCAGAAGGACGTCGCCAAGGTGGTGATGAAGGCCGAGGGCGTGCCGGTGCCGGAAGGCAGGGTGGTGTCGCGCCAGGAGGCCGCCCAACAGCACCCGCTGCCGCGGCCCTATGTGCTGAAGCCGATCGCCGAAGGCTCGAGCGTCGGCGTCTTCATCGTCACCGAGCAGCATGCCCATCCGCCGCAGGAATTGAACCGCGAGGATTGGGCGTTCGGCGACCGGCTGCTGTGCGAGCGCTACATCCCCGGCAAGGAGCTGACCTGTGCGGTGATGGGCGACCGGGCCCTCGACGTCATCGAGATTGTGGCAGCGACCCGGTTCTACGACTACGAGGCGAAATACGCGCCGGGCGGCTCCAGGCATCTTCTGCCCGCGCCAATTTCACCTTTTGTTTACCAAGAGGTCCGAAGACTAGCGCTCAAGGCGCATCACGCTTTGGGGTGCAGAGGCGTGACCCGTGCCGACTTTCGCTACGACGACCAAGCCGTGGGGACGGAGGGGCTCGTCTGTCTCGAAGTCAACACTCAACCCGGCATGACCGAGACTTCGCTCGTGCCCGAGCTCGCAGCTCATGCGGGCATGACGTTTGATGAGCTGGTGCGATGGATGGTCGAAGACGCCTCGCTGAACCGGTGACCGAGAGCGCTGCCGCGCGCCCGGCAACCGGCCTCGCGCCGGCCTCCCGGCGCTCGCGCGCTCGTTCGGGCCTGAGCCTGGGCAGCGCGCGGTTCGGCCGCTTCCTGCGCCGCTGGGTCGGGCCGGTCCAGAGCTGGCAGGTGCCGCGCGGCACCGGCATTGCGGCGTTCAGCGTCTTCGTGCTGGCGACCGTGGGTTTCGGCGTGGTTCGCGGCGATCACGTGCCGGCGATCATCGACGAGCTGCGCGACTGGCGCGATGCTGCGGCCAATGCCGCGGGCTTCCGCATCACCTCGATCGCGATGGCCGGCCAGAAGCAGTTGAGCCGCGAAGAAATCCTCACCACCGCGGGCATCACCGGCCGGACCTCGCTTTTGTTCCTCGACGCCGCCGAGGCGCGCGCCAAGCTCAAGGCCAATCCCTGGATCGCCGAAGCCACGATCCTCAAGCTCTATCCGAGCCGGCTGCACGTTGCGGTGACCGAACGCGAGGCCTTTGCGCTCTGGCAGAAGGACGGCAAGGTTTCGGTGATCTCGAGCGACGGCACGGTGGTCGAGCCGTTCGTCAGCGCCCGCTTCGCCAAGCTGCCGCTGGTGGTCGGTATCGGCGCCGAGACCAAGGCCAGGGACTTCCTCGCGCTCCTTGAGCGGTATCCGCTGCTGCGCGGGCAGATGCATGCGGCGGTATTCGTCGCCGAGCGGCGCTGGAACGTCGTGCTCAAGAACGGCATCGACGTGCGTCTGCCGGAAACCGATGCGGCGAAGGCGCTCGATACGCTGGTGCAGCTCGACCGCGACAACAAGCTGCTCAGCCGCGATATCACCGTGGTCGATCTGCGCCTGGCGGACCGTGTCACCGTCCGGCTCGCGGACGAGCCCGCGGCGGCCCGCATCGAAGCCATCAAGGCCAAGAACAAGAAGAAGGGAGGCGCCGCTTGAGCCTCCGCGAAGGCTTCACGCCGAAGATGAAACCAGTGTCGCCGAAGCGCTCGGCGATCGTGGCGGCGCTCGACATCGGCACCAGCAAGATCGTCTGCCTCATTGCCCGCCTGAAGCCCCAATCCCCGCAGGTCGTGCTGCGGCGGCGAAGCCATGGCATCGAAATCCTTGGCGTCGGCCATACCGAAGCGCGCGGCATGAAGGGCGGCGCGGTGATCAACCTCGCCGAGGCCGAGGAGGCGGTGCGTCATGCCGTCGATCTCGCCGAGCGCGACGCCTCGGTGCAGCTTGAATCGGTGGTGCTGTCGGTGTCGTCCGGCCGTCCCTCCAGCGAATTCTATGCGGTCAACGTCAATGTGGCGGGCTCCAGCGTCACCGACGGCGATATCGCGCGGGCGCTGGCGGCGGGCTGCCACCATTCGGTGCGCTCCGGCCGGGTCGTGCTGCATTCCGTGCCGATCGGCTACGCGCTCGATGGCGTGCGCGGCGTCGGCGAGCCGCGCGGCATGCTGGCCCGCGAATTCGGCGTCGACATGCACGTGGTGACCGCCGACGTGGCGGCGGCGCGCAACCTGATGCTGGCGGTCGAGCGCTGCCATCTCCAGGTCGAGACCATGGTCGCCGCGCCCTACGTGGCCGGCCTGTCGGTGATCGCCGACGACGAGGCGGACACCGGCGCAGCGCTGATCGACATGGGGGCTGGGACCACCACGGTAGCCGTGTATTCCGGGGGCCGCTTCACCCATTGCGACGGCTTCGCGCTCGGCGGCAACCACGTGACGATGGACTTGGCACGCGGCCTGAACGCTCGTATCTCTGATGCAGAACGAATCAAGACGTTCTACGGCAGCGTGCTCGCGGGGGGGTCTGACGAGCGCGACATGATTACGGTGCCGGCGGTCAACGAGGACGACCGCGAGCCTCCCCAGTTCGTATCCCGTGCGAGTCTGGTTCGCATCATCAAGCCGAGGATCGAGGAGATTCTCGAAATGGTTCGAGATCGCCTCGCGGCGTCGTCGTTCGCGAACGAGCCGCGTGCCCGCGCTATCCTGACCGGCGGCGTCAGCCAGCTCACCGGATTGCCGGAGCTTGCCGCCGGCATCCTCAACCGTCCGGTCCGCGTCGGCCGCCCGCTCGGCGTCTCGGGCCTGCCGGAATCCGCCAAGGGCCCGGCCTTTGCCGTGGCGACCGGCCTGCTGGTCTATCCGCAGGCGGCGCATCTCGAACACTTCGAACCGCGGCGAACGCGGCAGCTGATGACAGGGACAGGCTACATCGCCCGGGTTGGACGATGGCTGAGGGAGAGCTTCTGATGAGCACACTCCCGATCGACACCATGCGTTTCACCCGAGTTTCCGGTTTCCCGAATCCGCCGGGGGCACGCCGGCAGGACATGGCGGCGTCCCCGTACGTTCGCCCAAGCAAGAGGCAAACATGAGCATCAACCTGAAGATCCCCGATATCCGAGAGCTCAAGCCGCGGCTGACCGTGTTCGGTGTCGGTGGGGCGGGCGGCAATGCCGTCAACAACATGATCTCCGCCGGGCTTCAGGGTGTCGACTTCGTCGTCGCCAACACCGACGCCCAGGCGCTCACCCTTTCGAAGGCCGAGCGCATCATCCAGATGGGCGTGCAGGTCACCGAGGGTCTCGGCGCAGGCTCCCAGCCGGACGTCGGACGCGCCGCGGCCGAGGAGGTGATCGATGAGATCCGCGATCACCTGACCGGCGCACATATGGTGTTCGTCACCGCCGGCATGGGCGGCGGCACTGGCACCGGTGCGGCCCCGGTCGTCGCGCGCGTCGCCAAGGAGCTGGGCATCCTCACGGTCGGCGTGGTCACCAAGCCGTTCCACTTCGAGGGCGCCCGCCGCATGCGCTTCGCCGAAGCCGGCATCGGCGAGTTGCAGAAGTGCGTCGACACCCAGATCATCATCCCGAACCAGAACCTGTTCCGGGTGGCGAACGAGAAGACCACCTTCGCCGACGCCTTCGCGATGGCCGACCAGGTGCTCTACTCGGGCGTGGCCTGCATCACCGACCTGATGGTGAAGGAAGGCCTGATCAACCTCGACTTCGCCGACGTCCGCGCCGTGATGCGCGAAATGGGCAAGGCGATGATGGGCACCGGCGAAGCCTCCGGCGAGAAGCGTGCGCTGCGCTCGGCCGAAGCCGCGATCGCCAACCCGCTGATCGACGACGTGTCGATGAAGGGCGCCCGCGGCCTTCTGATCTCGATCACCGGCGGCAAGGACCTCACCCTCTATGAGGTCGACGAGGCCGCCACCCGCATCCGCGAGGAAGTGGACCAGGAAGCCAACATCATCGTCGGCGCGACCTTCGACGAAAGCCTCGAAGGCATCATCCGCGTCTCCGTGGTGGCGACCGGCATCGACACCGTCGCGCACGCGCAGCGCCCGCCGGCGGATTCGCGCATCGCCGAGCTGACGCAGCGGCTGCGCGTCGACACCCAGCGCATCGCCGCCGAGCGCGTCGAGCGTCATGAAGCGCATCCGCAGCAGCCGCAACTGCGCGCGCCGGCCCCCGCGCCGGTCGCGCAGCCGGCGGCCGCCCCATTGGCTCCGCCGCCCGCACCGCGGTCGTCGTTCGAGCACGCCGCGACCGCCGCCGTCGCCGCTGCATTGCAGCCGCCGCCGGCGATGGAAGACGTCACGGTCCGCTCGATCACGCCGAAGCCGTCGCTGTTCGTGGAGCCGGTGATGGCCGAGCCCGCGCCGCAGGAGATGCCGAAGACGTTCATCCCGCCGGCACCCGAGCCGCCGCGCGCGCCGCGCATGCCGCGGCTCGACGAACTGCCGCTGCCGGCGCAAAACCAGCTTCGCGCCCGGCAGGCTGAGCCGGCCGACACCGGTCCGGAGAAGCAGCGCCTGTCGCTGTTGCAGCGGCTGGCCCAGGTTGGGCTTGGTCGCCGCGACGAGAGCGAGGCGCCGGCGCCAGCCCCCGTCGCGGAGCAGCGTCCGGCCATGCCGCCGCTGCCGCCGCGCCAGCCGCCCCGCATGCCGGACCCGGTTTCGGAGTATGCCAAGCGGCCCCAGCCCGCGCCGGCGGCCCCTCAGGGTCTCGACATGCACGGCCGGCCGGCTTTGCCTGTGCACAAGCCTGTGGACGATGACCAGTTGGAGATCCCGGCGTTCCTGCGCCGGCAGGCCAACTGAGCGGAGGGGCTTGAAACATCTGGACGATCCCGGCCGGTGGCCGGGATCGTTGCGAAGCGGACCGGTCGACGTCCTGCGTGGAACTGGGGATTTTAGTATAAGTATCTGAAATATCTGTTGTTTTTATTTCGGACGCTGGACCGTTGCGCAACGTTCAGCGTCGCCTTTTCCCGCCGCGAATGGCGGCTCTTCAGGCAAGCTCGGTCGGTCGGCTGTCGCGTTTTGGGCAGCTTTACGGCGTTTTAGAGGTAACAGTTGGTAAGAAAGCGTGAGTTGGCGCTGATTCCTGCGCGGGTTAAATTGTTCGCAGGTAAGGGGGATTTGCCAGTTCTTGTCGGGGAAATTGTGGCGCTCGGGGCGCACAGAGCTTCTCCGGCATTTTGGCAGAATCAGGGGCTGGGCAATCCTCCTCAAATGCGCGCGTTCTCGCGCATTGCGTTTGGGCTGAGGCTTGCAGTTGGGCATGAAGGCCGGAAAACAGACGACGCTTCGCCAGCAGACCGC
Organism: Xanthobacteraceae bacterium; assembly: GCA_019746135.1. Taxonomy (GTDB): domain Bacteria; phylum Pseudomonadota; class Alphaproteobacteria; order Rhizobiales; family Xanthobacteraceae; genus Z2-YC6860. Next base: position 30,871 of record JAIESI010000054.1, on the reverse strand, counting down.
GATCAGCGGTATTGGCGTGCATTCCGGCCTGCCGGCAACCCTGACTATTCTTCCTGCTGAGGCCGACACCGGGATCGTGTTCGTGCGCTGCGGCGTGGGCGGAGATCCGGACCGCGAAGTGCGCGCGAACTTCCGCGCCGTCACCGCGACCGAGTTCCAGACCGTCCTTGGCGACGCCACTGGCCCGCTCTGCTCGACCGCCGAGCACGTGCTCGCGGCGCTGGCCGGTCTCGGCATCGACAACGCGATCATCGAGATCGACGGGCCGGAAGTTCCGATCATGGACGGCAGCGCCGAGCCGTTCGTCCAGGCGATCGACCGGGCCGGCATCGTCACGCTGTCGGCGCCGCGCCGCTACATCCAGATTCTCAAGCCGATCCGCGTCGTCAATCGCGAGGCCTACGGCGAGCTGCGGCCGAATTCGCGCGGCTTCCGCATCGAGCTCGACATCGACTTTGCCCACCCGCTGATCGGCCGGCAGGGCGTGGCCTACGACATCGATCCGGCGACATTCCGCCGCGAGCTCGCGCGCGCGCGCACCTTCGGCTTCATGCGCGACGTCGCCAAGCTCTGGAGCGCGGGCTATGCGCTCGGCGCGTCGTTCGAGAATACCCTCGTCATCAACGAGAGCCGGCTGTTGAACCCGGAAGGCCTGCGCTATGCCGACGAGTTCGCCCGCCACAAGGCGCTCGATGCCCTCGGCGATCTGGCTCTGGCCGGCGCGCCGCTGCTCGGCACCTATCGTTCGGTCTGCGGCGGCCACAAGCTCAACCATGCGGTGCTGTCGGCGCTGATGGCCGACACCTCGGCATGGATCCTGGTCGACGGGCCGGAAATTCGTCCGGAAATCCGGCAGGAAGCGCCGCGCCGCGCGATCCGCGGCCATGCCGACCAGGCGACCGGTCTGGTGGCTCCGGCCTTCGGCCCCGACGTTTCCTGAGCCGACCTGCCATATTCCGGGCCGAATGTTGGCATAAACGGTCCCGCAACCTTTATTTTTCAAATAGATGGGGGCGCGTCCGGGGTGCGCGCGGGGGTCTTCGCAAGCTATGCAGTGGCGTAACGCATCATCCGCGTGCAACCGCGGCCGGAGCTTGAGCTTAGCCTTGGGCCTGAGGCTGCTGTTGCTGGTTGCGCTCGCGTGGCCGGTGGCTGCATGCAGCAGCTTCCCGAACCCGTTTGCAAAGAGCGACGGCGTCGCGCCCGACGAGCCGCCGGAGAAGCTCTACAACGAGGGCGTCTTCCTCTCCGACAAGCGGGGGGACTACAAGGACGCCGCCAAGAAATTCGAAGAGGTCGAGCGTCAGCACCCGTATTCGGATTGGGCGCGCAAGGCGCTGCTGATGACGGCCTATACGCGATACGAGGCCAAGGAATACGACGAGTCGGTGTCGGCCGCGCGCCGCTATGTGACGCTGCATCCAGGCAGCCCTGACGCAGCCTACGCGCAGTACCTGATCGGCTCGGCCTATTACGAGCGCATCCCCGACGTCACCCGCGATCAGGGCCAGACCGAGAAGGCGATCGCCGCGCTCGAGGAGGTCACGCGCAAATATCCGGATTCGGAATACGCGCAGAACGCCAAGCGCAAGATCGAGATGGCGCGCGATCAGCTGGCCGGCAAGGAGATGTCGATCGGCCTCGACTATCTTCGAAAGCGACAGTTCACCGGCGGGATCAACCGCTTCAAGATCGTCGTGACGCAGTATCAGACCACGCGCCACGTGGAAGAAGCGCTGTTCCGGCTCACCGAGGCCTATATGGCGCTCGGCATCGTGCCGGAGGCGCAGACCGCCGCCGCGGTGCTTGGCCACAATTTCCCCGACAGCCGCTGGTACCAGGACGCCTATCGGCTGGTGAGGTCCGGCGGCTTCGAGCCGACCGAGAACAAGAGCTCCTGGATCAGCCGCGCGTTTTCGCGGACAGGGATCAAGTCGCCGTTCGCCGGCAGCCAGAGCAAGAGCTAGACCCGTAGCCGCGGCACGCGGCCGGTGGCGTGCTCGCGCTACAGGGCCCGCGCCCGTTCCCGCAGCGCAAATTTCTGGATCTTGCCGGTCGCGGTCGTCGGCAGCGGGCCGAACACCACGGTCTTCGGCGCCTTGAAATGGGCGAGCTGATCGCGGCAGAACGCAATGATCTCGTCCGCAGTCGGGTTTTCGCCAGGCCTCAGCTGCACGAAGGCGCAAGGCGTCTCGCCCCACTTCTCGTCCGGCCGCGCGACCACCGCCGCAAGCTGCACCGAGGGATGCTTGTAAAGCGCGATCTCGACCTCGACACTCGAGACATTCTCGCCTCCGGATATGATGATGTCCTTGGCCCGATCCTTGATCTCGACATAGCCGTCGGGATGCGCGACGGCGAGGTCGCCGGTGTGCATCCAGCCGCCGCGGAACGCGTCGGCGGTGGCCTTCGGATCCTTCAGATAGCCGAGCATCACCGTGTTGCCGCGGATCATGATCTCGCCCATGGTTGTTCCGTCGCGCGGCACCGGGTTCATGGTGCGCGAGTCCGCGACCATCTGGCCCTCGACCACGGCGTAGCGCACGCCCTGGCGCGCCGTGAGCGCGGCGCGCTCTTCGAGCGGCAGCGCCTCCCAGCCGTCCTGCGGCACGCATAGCGTCGACGGTCCCTGCAATTCGGTCATGCCGTAGATGTGCGTGACGCGGAAGCCGAGCTCCTCCATCGCCTTGATGATCTTGGCGGGCGGCGGCGAGCCACCGGTCTGGATATCGACGGTGTGGTTGAATCTGCGCCGCTGCTCCGCCGGCGCCGATGTCAGAAGCCCGAGCACGGTCGGCGCGCCGCACATATGGGTGACGCCGTGCTCGACGATCATCGGGAAGATCACCGCCGGATCGACCTTGCGCAGGCACACATGGGTGCCGCCCATCGCCGTCACCGACCAGGGGAAACACCATCCATTGCAATGGAACATCGGCAGCGTCCACAGATAGACCGGTTTTGCCGGCATCGGCCACGACATGACGTTGCCGACGGCCTCGAGGAAGGTGCCGCGATGGTGATACACAACGCCCTTCGGATTGCCGGTCGTGCCTGACGTGTAGTTCAGCGCGATCGCACTGCTCTCGTTCGCAGGCGGCGACCATTCGAAATCCGGATCGCCTTTGGCGATGAACGCTTCATAGTCGATTTTGCCGAGGCGCTCGCCCGGCCCGGCGTACAGCGCATCGACCACGTCGATGACAAGCGGCTTCTTTTTCAGTTGCGCCAGGGCCGGGCCCACCTGTCCGGCAAATTCGCGGTCGGTGATCAACACCTTGGCTTCGCCGTGCTGCAGGATATAGGCGATGGTGGCGGCTTCGAGCCGGGTGTTGATCGTGTTGAGAACGGCCCCGAGCATCGGCACGCCGTAATGGGCTTCAAGCATCGCCGGAACGTTCGGCAGCATCACCGAAACGGTGTCGCCTGCCTCGACTCCCGCCTGCTTGAGGGCAGACGCCAGACGTCTCACCCGCTCGTAGAATTGGCGATAGCTGGTGCGGCGCTTGCCGTGAATGACGGCCGCGCGTGCGGGATAGATTTCGGCGGCTCGCTTGAGAAACGATAACGGTGTCAACGGCGCAAAATTTGCGGCGTTCGGTTGCAGGCCGGCAAATATCCCGCGCGTGGATGCGAGCTTTTTCGCCGCTTGGCCGTTCGTTCTGGCGGCGGATTTTCGGCGAGCGGAGCGGCGGATATCGGCTTTCTTGGTCTTGGCAAGAACCTTGGCTGACCGTTTGGCGGATCGTTGCCGGGCCATCTGTGTCCTCCCTTGCGCGATGGGCAGCAGCCATGGCGCGCTGTCCGCGCTCGCGTATTGAAGGGCATACTAGCAGAGCGGCGGTCTCAGGATTGTACGACCGGCGACAATTTTGTCGGCGGTCAGTCGCCGAAGCGGCGCAAGCCTTCGAGATCGAGCACCGTGATCATGCGGTAATCGACCTTGATCAGGCCGGCCTTGTCGAGAACTTGCAGCGCCTGGCTGATCCGCTGGCGGGAGGCTCCCACGATATGGCCGAGCTCCTCCTGCGACAATTCGATCTGGTGCTTGGTGCCCGGATAAAGCTGCGGATTGAACATGGCCGCGAGCGACCGTGCCACCCGGGCGTCGGGTTCGAGCAGCCGATCATGCTCCACGATGGACATAAAATGACCGAGGCGCTCATTGAGCTGGACGAGCAGGAATCGGTTGAAGGCGATGCTGCTGTCGAGCAGCCAGAAAAAAGTTGCGTCGGGCATGAGCGCGACGCGCGACGGCCGGACGGCGATGGCGCTGTGCTTGCGAATCTCGCGTTTGAGGACGGAGCCCTCCCCGAACCATGATCCGCTCGGAAGCGCTGCGAATGTCATCGATTTTCCGGATGATGACATGCTGACCATGCGAACCAGGCCCTCAACCACGCCGACCCAGACATTTGCCGGATCGCCGGCATGGCAAACATGCGCCTCCGCCGCGAAGTCGCGCACGATGGTTGTCGTCCGGACACGCTTCAGGTGCTCGGACGTCAGCCCCTGCGTCCAGGGGCTCGCCAGCAGCAGGTCTTCAAAAGATCGCATGAAAATCGCAAAGATTGTTGATCGGGCGACATTCCGGAAGGCTGCTTCTATGTACCATGCAATCGGTTGCTGCGGTGCGGTGACCGTCGGCGGCTGAAGGCCGCTGCCGGGCGCCGTCGCGAAACCAGCCGGACATGCTAGTGTGTCCCGGACCCGAAGTTCACACGATTGCTCAGCAAGCACTGTTGCGAACTTCGGGGCCAAAGCGACACTAGAGTGACAAGCTTGCTGGTGTCGTTTGGTTCGGAAGTCCGCCTCGGAGCAAGCTGAGAATTCCGGCGGACTTCCCGAGCCGCGACCCCAGCCTGGGCAACAACAACGCGAAAAATCGCTTGATCAATCCTTGAGGGAGGAAGCCATGAAATGTCTGACCATGGGTATTGCCGCGCTGCTTGCCGGCACGGCACTTTCCATATCGGATGCGGCCGCGCAGGAACGAACGGTGAAGATCACCGGCTTCGGCGCGAAGTCCGGCGTCGTCCGTGTCTTCGGCATCAACAGCGAAGCGGCCATGAAAGCCGCCGCCGAGGAGATCAACAAGGCAGGCGGCGTGACGCTCGGCGACGGAACGAAGGCCAAGTTCGCCATCGAATTCCTGGATGACCGCTGCAACGCCGAAGAAGGCATCTCGGTTATCCGCCGCATCGCTTCGTCCGATGCGTTCATCGCAGTCGGTCCGACCTGCTCGAACGTCGCCGAATCCCTGTTCGGTATCCTGCAGAAGAAGGTCGGTGATGCCACCGACAGCGGCCTGCAATTCCCGATCATCGCCGATGTCGCCGCCAAGGGCGGACTTGCAAAAATCTCGGAATGGGCGTTCCGCAACGTCCCAAGCGAGTTCGAGATGTACAAGTCGCTGATGGCCTGGGTGAAAACGACGCATCCCGATCTCAAGACGATCTACGGCGGCGTCGAGAAGGACTTCGCGCATTCGAACGCGACCTATGGCGTGATGAAGGCGCAAGCCGAGGCCAACGGTTTTCAGGTGGCCGGCACGTCCGAGTGGCTCCTGAACGACACCACCTTCTCGACCCAGGTGCGCGACATGCGGCGCGCCAATGCCGACATCGTCGCGATCTCCGCACATCCGTTCACGACCTGCGGCGTGTTGAAGGAAATGGACCGGCAGGGCGTGAAGCCGAAGCTTCTGATCGGCCTTACCTCGTCGTCGAGCATCGAGACGCTGCAGGGCTGCGCCAAGCAGGCGGAAGGCCTGATCATTCCGACGAGCTTTGCGCCGGTCACCCCGGAAGCGAGCAAGGCGGCTGAGAATGTCGCGAAGTTCGGCGGCAGCGCCGATCTGCACAGCGCGGCCGCTTATGAGATCATGTTCATGCTGAAGGACGTGATCGAGGCCCAGAAGGTCATGGCGAAGCCGGACACGGTGCAGGCCGATCGGGTCAAGATGCGTGAAGGTCTCGCGGCGCTGAAGGAGACCAAGGGGCTCCTCGGCAAGGTGGGGCGTACGCCGGACCGTGAGGCGATCAAGCCGTTCCTGTATGTGCATGCCAAGGGCGGCAGCTGGCTGGTCCTGCACAAGCCGTCGTCGTGACGCAGGCCATGCACTCCACGGCGGCGGGACCGTTGCGACCCGCCGCCGTTTGACCCAGCCCTCATTGACTCTGCTTTCCGGACAACGCCGTGGATTATCTCGATCTGATCGACGCCCTTCAGGCGGTGGCTGACGGCGTGCTGTTCGGAGCAACCTACGCGTTGCTCGGCATCGGCTTCACGCTGGTCTTCGGTGTCATGCACAAGATCAACCTTTCCTATGCCGCAGCCTCGATCGGAGCCGCTTACGCAAGCCTGCTGGTGCTGGCCGCGTTCAAGGCGCCCGCCATCGTGGTGTTCATGCTGGCGGCGATCGCCGGCGGGGGCATCGGTGCGCTCGTCTACCTCATCGGGTTCAAGTTCATCCCGCTCGCCAATCCGCTGGCGACCCTGATGTCGACAGTCGGGCTCCTGCTTCTGATCGACGAGATCGTCGTGCACGCCACCGACGGCGTGCCGCTGAACTATCCGGCGCTGTTTTCCGACGTGATCATCCGCGCCGGCGCGTTCAACATCCGCGGCGACCTGGTTTTCGTGTTCCTGCTCGGCTGTCTCTGCATGGCGGTGCTGTTGTTCCTGCTTTACCGCACGAGGCTAGGCCTTGCGACGCGCGCGGTCTCGCAGCAGCCGGTGGCGTCGGAGCTGTGCGGCATCGGCATCACCCAGGTGAATTTTCTGACCTTCGTCATCACCGGCGTGGTCGGCGGCATTGCCGGTGCGATGCTCGGCGCCGCGATCGGCATGCTGTCGCCGCTGCTGTCGCTTCCGCTCACGGTGAAGGGCCTGATCGTCACGGTGATCGGCGGGCTCGGCAGCATTCCCGGCGCGATCATCGCCGGGCTGGTCGTCGGAGGCCTGGAGAATTTCTTCCAGTTCTTCCGCGGCGTATCCGAGCGCGACCTCTATATCATGCTCCTGCTGTTCGCGTTTCTCGTGTTCAAGCCGGGCGGCCTGTTCCCCGCGCCGGCCGGGCGCGACTGACGGAGGGCGCGGATGGACTTCTATCTCGGGCTTGCGCAGATCATCGGAGTGCACACCCTGCTCGGGCTCTCGGCCTATTGCGTGCTGCTGACCGGGCAGGTGAGCCTCGCGCAGGCCGGCTTCTTCGCGATCGGCGCCTATGTCGCGGGCATGCTGACCGTGCTGGCAGGCTGGGCGCTGGTGCCGTCGCTGCTGGTCGCCGCCATCGCATCCGGCGCCATCGCCTGCGCGGTCGGATTTCCGGCCTTGCGCGTGAAGGGGCTGATGCTTGTGGTCGCGACCACGGCGTTCGGCGAGGCGGTGCGGCTTTTCTTCTTCAACTTCACCTACCAGATCCAGTCCGGCAACCTGCAGCTCGGACCGCATGGCGGGGAGGGCTTCCGGCAGATCCGCTATTTCCCCGAGAACGGCTGGAGTACGCTTGACGTCGTCATCTTCATCTGGGTCGTGGTGGCGCTGGTCATGGCCGCGTTGTGGTGGCTCGATCGCTCGCGCGCGGGCGCGGTGCTGCGTGCGGTCGGCGAGGACGAGCTGGCGGCGCAGAGCGTCGGCATCAATATCACCGCGGTGAAGGTGTCGGCCATGACCATCGGCGGCGTGATCGCGGGCATCGGCGGCGGCATTTTTGCGCATTACACGACCCATATCGAGCACGTGCAGTTCGGCGTCGTGCTCGCGACCTTCGCGATCGCCTATCCGATCCTGGGCGGGCTTTCCACGGTGTTCGGAACGCTGTTCGCGGTGATCTTCATCCAGGGCTTCCTGATCGAGGGCCTGCGTTTCATGGGCGACTGGCGCAATCTGCTGTTCGGCGGCCTGATCGTGCTGGCCATGAACGTGCGCCCGCGCGGCCTTCTCGATGCCGGGACGGTGCGCGCGCTGAAGCGGCTGTTCTCGTCGCGAAAGGAGGCGGCCGGTGCTTGAGCTCGACAATCTCACCAAGCATTTCGGCGGAGTGCGCGCGGTGGACGGCGTCAGCCTGAACGTCGGCGCGGGTGAAGTGCTTGGCCTGATCGGACCGAACGGCTCCGGCAAGAGCACCATGGTGAACCTGATCTGTGGTCTGTTCCCGCTCACCGCCGGCCGCGTCGTCTTCAAGGGCCGGGACATCTCGATGTTGCCGCCGCACGAGCGCGTTTCGCTCGGCATTGCGCGCACGTTCCAGAATATCCGTCTGTTCGGGCAATTGACCGTCTGGCAGAATCTGTGGGCGGCGCAGAATTCGGCCGGGCAGCGGCGCGAAAACCCTCTGAAACGCTGGTTCGGCGGCGGCAGGAGCGCGCGGGAGGAAGCCGGCACAGTGCTGGAATTCTTCGACCTCGCCCACAAGCGCGACGAGCTTGCCGGCAATCTTGCGTTCGGCGAGCAGCGGCGTCTTGAATTCGCCCGCGCCTTTGCCGCCAAGCCCGCATTGCTGCTGCTGGACGAGCCGGCGGCCGGCATGAATGCCGAGGAAATCGAGCAGCTCGACGCGCGCATCCGCAAGCTGCGCGACGCGGGCATAGCGATCCTGTTGATCGAGCATCACGTCGAGCTGGTCATGGCGATCGCCGACCGGATCGCGGTGCTCAATTTCGGCCAGAAGATCGCCGAAGGTTCGCCGGCCGACGTGCAGGCCAACCCGCTGGTGCGCGAGGCCTATCTCGGCACCTCGGCGGCGGCCTGAGGAGCATACGATGCTCGAAATCGCCGACCTCGTCACTGCCTACGGCAAGATCGAAGCGCTGAAGGGCGTGTCGCTCGGCGTCGAGCAGGGCCGCATCACCTGTCTGCTCGGTCCGAACGGGGCCGGCAAGACCACGCTGATGATGTCGGTCGCCGCGATCCTCAAGCCCCGGCGCGGCTCGATCCGGCTCGAGGGCCAGGAGCTCGTCGGGCTCTCGCCGGCGAAGATCGTCGCCAAGGGCGTCGCGCTCGTGCCGGAAAATCGTCTTGTCTTCCCGCAGATGAGCGTGCGGGAAAATCTCCATGCCGGCGCCTATCAGCGAAACGACAGAGCCGGGATCGAGGCCGACGTCGAACGCATGTACACCCGCTTCCCGCGCCTCAAGGAGCGGCGCGAGCAGCTCGCCGGCACGTTGTCGGGCGGCGAGCAGCAGATGCTTGCGGTCGCCCGCGCGCTGATGTCGCGGCCGCGCGTCCTCCTGATGGACGAGCCGTCGCTCGGCCTTGCGCCGATGATCGTTGCGGAAATCTACCGCATCATCGCCGAGCTCAACCGCGATGGGACCACGATCTTCCTGGTCGAGCAGAATGCGCACATGGCGCTGCAGGTGGCGCACCAGTTTTTCCTGATGGAGCAGGGCCGTATCACCTTCAAGGGAACGCCGGGTCAGCTTGCCGAAGACGAAGTGATCCAGCGCGCCTATCTCGGCGCGCGCCGCGCGGCAGGCTGACCGGCCAGGGAGCAGGGGCCGATGATCGACCTTCTGCAGAACACCGCGGACGGACTGATGATCGGCTCGTCCTACGGTTTGCTGGCGCTCGGCTTCACGCTGATCTTCGGCGTGCTGCGCCGGCTCAATCTGTCCTATGGTCCCTCGATCATGGTCGGGGCCTATCTCGGGACGCTGCTGTACATCCAGCAGGGTGCCGGCCCGCTCGCCGTCGCGGGCACCGTGATCGCGGGCTCCGTCCTTGCCGGCGTGTACGTGGAGCGGCTTTGCTTCGCGCCGATGAAGGCGGGGGCGGGGATCGCCTCCATGGTGTCGAGCTTTGCGATCTGGATGCAGCTCGAACAGGCGGCCGTGCTTGTCTTGCCGCGCCACACCTATCCGTTCCCGCCGCTCTCGACCGCGATGCCGCTCGAGGTCGGCGGGATCATGCTGCGTGTCGATCACTTGATATTGCTGGTCTGCGCGCTCGCGCTTGCTGCGATGGTCCATTTCGCGCTGTACCGCACCCGTTTCGGACTCGGCCTGCGGGCGATCATTGGCAATCCCACCGCCGCGCATCTGGCCGGCATCGACGTGCGGCGCGCGCTGCTGCTCGCCTTCATGCTGGCCTCGGCGATCGGTGGCGCCGCTGGCTTCCTCGTGCTGGCCGTCGACCAGCAGGTCACGCCGATGTTCGGCATGTGGGCGACGCTGAAGGGCCTGATCGCGATGATGATCGGCGGGCTCGGATCGATCCCGGGCGCGGTGCTCGGCGGATTGCTGCTCGGCGTCGTGGAAGCGCACAGCCAGTGGTATTTCGGCCCGCATATCCGCGACCTCGTGGCCTATCTCGTGCTGTTCGCCTTTCTGATCGTGCGGCCGGGCGGCATGCTTGGCGAGGTGCCGGCGGTGGAAACCGCGGCGCCGCAGGGGACTTGAACGCGATGGACGATTATCTCGTCGGCGTCTTCTCCAATATCGGCGTGATCTCGTTCGTCGCGCTCTCCGCCTATCTGCTCCTGCTCACCGGGGAGATTTCGTTCGGCCAGCAGGCCTTCTTCGCGATTGGCGCCTATGCCGCGGGGATCGCGACCGCGATGTGGGGCTGGACGCTCGTTCTCGCGCTTGGCTTCGGCGCCTTGGCGGGCGCACTGGCGGCCGCACTGGTCGGGCTGCCGACCTTGCGGCTGCACGGCATTTATTTTGCCGTTGCGACGCTCGGCTTTGCGGAGATGGTGCGCATCCTGTTCGAGATGTTCCGCTACCGAAAGGAGGCCGATGGCGACACGATCGGCCCTGACGGCGCGGCGGGCTTCCGCAACATCCGCTATATTTTCGAAAACGACATCAGCGGCGTGGAGTTCATGCTGATCATCTACGCGTTGCTGGCGGTGACCCTGATCGGCTTCATGCTGCTCGAGCGCTCGCGCCTTGGCGTGACGTTCCGCATGATCGGTGCCGACGAGACGCTGGCCGCCCTGCAGGGGATCGCGGTGGCGCGCCACCGCATCCTTGCGGCGGCGATGGCGGGCGCGCTCGCCGGCATCGGCGGCGGCCTCTATGCGCATCTGACGACCTATATCGAGCCGCGGGTTTTCGACGTGATGCTCGGTGTTCATAGCCTGGCCTATGGCCTGATCGGCGGGCTTGGCACCGCGCTCGGGCCGATCCTCGGGGTGCTGATCGACATCGGCCTTCTTGAATCGATCCGGGCGCTGGCGGGCTACCGCATGGTCATTTTCGGCGGTCTCGTGGCGCTGCTGCTGATCGTGCGGCCGCGCGGGCTGCTCGACGAAACTCTTGTCCATCGCTTCGGCGCGGTTTGGCGGGGACTTGCGAATGCGCGAACATCGAAAGGCTGAGCCCATGGTCTTCTGGTCGGGGATGAAACCGGTACCGGTATTGCTGGGACCTGCGGCGGCCGTCGTGTTGGCGATGCTGCCCGCGCCGGCCCATGCGCAAGCGCGAGCCAAGGCCGATGTCGCCTGCAAGCAGGCCGCCGGCCCGCTGCAATACGATTGCGTCGTCAAGCTGAACGATGCGCGCAGCAACGCGCCGCTGACGGGCGTCAGCCTCTCGATCGGGGCTGACATGCCGTCGATGCCGGGCATGCACAATTTACGTCCGGCCAAGGCCGTGGAAGATGCGGAGAAGGGGACTTATCGCGCGCGCCTCGTGCTCGACATGCATGGAGAGTGGGCGCTGCAGCTCAATCTCTCGGGGCCGGTGCGAGACCGCGTGGTCAAGCTCTTGCGCTTCGAAGGCGCGGAGGTCACCGAGCCGAAGCCCGGCGAACGCACGCGGCATAGGCATTAGAGCGTCCCGATGGAAGGCCGTTTGCGTCTTATCCAAGGCGAAAGTTGACGCCATCCACAATCGTGTTTTCTGTGTCCCGCAACGGCGGGCCATTGGCTATGGTGGCGGCCGTCACCGGATTCTCTTAAAACGCCCCGTATTCGCGGACCATCAGGACTGAACTTCAAGGACGCGGCATGCTCGCCCGGCTTTCGATCCGAGACATCGTGCTGATCGACCGGCTCGACCTCGACTTCGCGTCGGGGCTCTCGGTGCTGACCGGCGAGACCGGCGCGGGCAAATCGATTCTGCTCGATGCTTTTGCGCTGGCGCTGGGCGCGCGCGGTGACGCCACGCTGGTGCGCCAGGGCGTGGAGCAGGGCCAGGTCACGGCGATGTTCGAGCTGCCGCCGAAGCACCCGGCGCGCAAGCTTCTGTCCGACAGCGACATCGCCGCCGACGAGGCCCTGATCCTGCGCCGCGTGCAGTTCGCCGACGGCCGCACGCGGGCTTTCGTCAACGATCAGCCGGTCAGCGTGCAGGCCTTGCAGGCGCTGGGTGCGGCGCTGGTCGAGATCCACGGCCAGCATGACGCCCGCGCGCTGGTCGATGCGGCCACGCACCGCCGTCTGCTCGACGCCTATGGCCGGCTGGAGGATGACGCGGCGGCGGTCGAACAGCTCTGGGCCGCGCGGCGCGGCGCCGAGGACGCGGTCGCCCGGCACCGCGCCGACGTCGAACGCGCGGCGCGCGAGGCGGACTGGTTGCGCCACGCCGTGGCCGAGCTGGGCAAGCTTGCGCCCGAGGCCGGCGAGGAAACCGCGCTCGCCGACCGGCGCGCCGGCATGATGCAGTCCGAAAAGATCGCGGGCGATCTCCGCGACGCGCACGACGCCGTCGCCGGTTCCGCCTCGCCGGTGCCGGCCCTGTCGGCGGCGGTGCGGCGGCTGGAGCGGCGCGGCGCGCAGGCACCCACGCTGGTCGAGCCCGCGGTCAAGGCGATCGACGCCGCGCTCAACGCGCTCGACGAGGCACGGGGGCATCTCGAGCATGCGCTGCGCGTCGCCGATTATGATCCGCAGGAGCTCGAGCGGATCGAGGAGCGGCTGTTCGCGCTGCGCGCCGCGGGCCGCAAGTACAATTCGCCGGTCGATGCGCTCAATGCGCTCGCCGAACGCTATGCCGCGGACCTGGCGCTGATCGACGCCGGCGCCGAGCAGCTCGCGGCGCTGGAGCGGGCCGCCAAGGAAGCCGAGACGCGTTTTGCAGCGGAGGCGGGCAAGCTGTCGGCGGCGCGGAAAAAGGCCGCCGAGAAGCTCGACAAGGCGGTGAACGGCGAGCTCAAGCCGCTGAAGCTCGAGCGCGCGAAGTTCTCCACGCAGATCGACGGCGACGCGGCTTCGGCCGGGCCGAACGGCCTCGACCGTGTCGAGTTCTGGGTGCAGACCAACCCGGGCACGCGGCCGGGACCGCTGATGAAGGTCGCCTCCGGCGGCGAGCTCGCGCGCTTTCTGCTGGCGCTGAAGGTGGTGCTGGCCGACCGCGGCTCGGCGCCGACGCTGATCTTCGACGAGATCGACACCGGCGTTGGCGGCGCGGTGGCCGACGCCATCGGCGTGCGGCTGGCGCGGCTCGGCGACAAGGTGCAGGTCATTACGGTGACGCACGCCCCGCAGGTCGCGGCCCGCGCCGAGCGGCACTACCTCATCACCAAGGACGCGATGGACAAGGGCAAGCGCGTGGCGACGCGGGTCACCGAGCTTGCCGCCGCGCGCCGGCGCGAGGAGATCGCGCGCATGCTCGCGGGCGCCGAGATCACCGAGGAGGCCCGCGCCGCGGCCGAGAAGCTCATTCGCACGGCGGCAGGCTAGGCCGTATGAGCCTTGTCAAGTGAAACCGGCTTCCCTCACCATTGTCGTCGTCGGCTGGCATTCGCACGACGTCATGTTCGACGAGATCGGTGCAGACCTCGAAAAGGCCGGGCATCGCATCGTCCGCTACCGGCACCGCGAGACCTTTGCCGCCAGGCCCGATGCGCTGGCCGACGCCGACGTCCTGCTCTGCGTCGGCAACTGCCCGGTCTCGCGCGCGCAGATCGAGGCCGCGCCGCGGCTTCGTGCCATCGTCTCCGCCGTCACCGGCACCGACGGTTACGACATGGCGGCTGTGAACGCGCGCGGCATCGTCGTCGCCAATGCGCAGACCGAAGACAACATCATCGGCATGGCAGAGGCCACGGTGCTGATGATTCTGGCCGCGCTCTATGACCTCAACGATGCGCAGGATCGGCTGCGGCGCTCGCTGCCGCGGCCCGACCCGCTGCGGGCCCGCCAGTTGCGCGACAAGACCCTGGGCTTCATCGGCCTCGGCAAGATCGGCCGCGAGACCGCGCGCCTGCTCGCCCCCTGGGGCGCGCTCATGCAATACAGCGCGCGCCGCGATGCCGATCTGGCGGGCCTGCCGCCGATGCGGCGTCTGGGCCTGGACGATCTCCTTCGCAGCAGCGACATCGTCGTGGTGCTGGCGAGTCTCAACAGCGAAACCCGCGGGCTCCTGAGCGCGGACAAGCTTCGGCTGATGAAAAAGACCGCTGTTCTGGTCAACATGGCGCGCGGCGGCATCGTCGACGAACCGGCGCTGATCGCGGCGCTCAAGGATGGGACGATTGCGCGGGCCGCGCTCGATGTGTTCGCGGTCGAGCCGCTGCCGGCCGACAGTCCGCTGCGGGCGCTGCCGAACGTCGTGCTCACGCCGCACATGATCGGCCACACCTTCGAGGCGCATCATTCGCTGGAGGTGGCGACGCGGGAAAATCTCGCGCGCGTGATGGCCGGACGGCCGCCGCTTTATGTGGTCAACCCCGCCGTGCTTCCGGCATGGACCGGGAAGTGGGGCGGGGCCGGCCGGTAGCGCGACCTATTCCACGATCTCGAATTTCCAGCTTGAGCGTAGGGGGAGGCCTCCGTTGCCGGGAGCCCCAAAACCCCGGTGCAAGCGAGGGGTCCTCGTGACCGAGGACCCCTCTTGGCGCAGGGCCCGTGTGGCCTCACTCAGGCCCGCCGCACCATCGCTGGAACCAGTTGCTTGACGTTCTGCGCGCCCATCTGCTGGATCATAGCGTAAGTTTCGATCCGCAGAAGCTCAAGCGCGCGCTCGACGCCGGCCTGGCCGAAGGCGCCGAGTCCCCAGATATAGGGCCGTCCGACGCAGACTGCGGTCGCGCCCATGCACAGCGCCTTGACGATGTCGGAGCCGCGACGGAAGCCCGAGTCGACCAGGATCGGCATGCGGCCCTTCACCGCCTCGACGATCTCCGGCAGCGCGTCGATGGTCGAGCGGCCGGAATCCTCCGAGCGCGCGCCGTGGTTCGACACGATGATGCCGTCGATGCCCGCATCGGCCGCCATCACCGCGTCCTCCCAGGCGAGGATGCCCTTGAGCAGCACCTTCATCTTGGTGGCGTCGCGGATGCGCTTCACGCGATCCCAATTCAGGTTCGACGACTGGGTGTTTCGCAGCCCCGCGAGGTCGAGGCCCTGGAACATGGCCCGGCCCTTGAGGTTTGTCTGGAGGTTCGTGCGGTCATGGCAACCGCTGCAATCGCGGGTGTCGCTCGGCCGCAGCCGGAACAGGGTTTCCTGGTTGCGGCCGCCGCTGCGGTCGACCGTGATGGCGACGGCGCTGCAGCCTGCGTTCTCCGACCGTTTCACGATCGCTTCGGCCACGCCCTGGCTGTTGGTCGCATAAAGCTGCAGCCAGATCGGCGCGCCGCGCGCCTTGATCACGTCCTCGACACCATACGAGGTCATGGTGGACATGATCTGCAGATGGTTGCCGGCCTTGGCGCCGCGGGCCGCGCCAACCTCGCCGTCGTCGTGGAACGAGCGCTGGCCGCCGACCGGCGCCAGCACGATCGGCGAATCGTATTTGGTGCCGAGAATGTCGACGCTCATGTCGACCTTGCTGACGTCCACCAGCCGCCGCGGCCGAAGCTGGAATTTCAGGAAATCCTCGCGGTTACGCCGCAGCGTCACCTCGTCGTCGATGCCCGAGGCCATGTAGCCGAAATGCGCCGGCGGCACGTTCTGCCGCATCGCCGGCTCGAGGTCGAAGACGTTGATCGCTTCCTTCGGCGACTTGATGATGCGGGTGGCGTCGAGCGGCGCCCACATCAGCGGATCGGGCAGCTTTGCCTTCGGCACCAGCGTCTCGGCAAAGGCCGAGGCGCCGCCTGCCGCGAGCAACGGACTGGAAGCGAGGTATTGCAGAAAACGCCGCCGGTTCGCGGCGATGTCGCGATCGGATGACATGGACGGCCTCCCCAGGCTGTGTCGAGAGGCCGCCTTGATTGTTGATCTCGCGGTCGACCCCGGCGCCGATGCTACACCGGCGTTCGGCTGGATTGAAGCAGCCTACGGCGCGGTCGCCTCGGGATGGCTCCCCCGCCAAGCTCAGCAGCCAACAACAATCATCAGCAGCCGGGAGGAAGCGATGATCGGCCGCCGGGCGATAATTGTTCTTTGCCGTTTTGCTGGCCGCGATAGCGCCTGCGGAGCTTGGCGCGCAGCCGAAGCCTCTCGATTGTGAATTCTACAGGGCTCGCGTGGAGTTACACGCGGTGTGTCGCGTGCCACGCCGAATCGAGCAATTTCCTCCGGCTTGAGCCGCTGCCGCGCGGCGCCAAGACCTGGACCGACTGAGCAGGCGCCGTGGCCGTGTGACCCGGTCTAAAATGGTGTTATTCGGCGGCCCGGCGGCGCACTTGATAGCTGCCGGGCACGGTGCGGAACGCGATATTGAGCCGGTTCGCGCCGTTGATGGCGATCAGCGCGTAGGTGAGATTGACCAGTTCTTCCTCGCTGAAACACCTGCGCGCCTCCTCATAAACGTCGTCCGGAACCTGGCTCGTCGCCACCAGCGTCACCGCTTCCGTCCACGCCAAAGCCGCGCGCTCGCGGTCGGTGTAGAGCGGCGACTCCCGCCAGGCGTTGAGCAGGTAGAGCTTCTGCTCGCTCTCGCCGTCGGCGCGCAGTTCCTTGCTGTGCATGTCGATGCAGTGGGCGCAGCCGTTGATCTGCGAGGCGCGCAGCTTCACCAGCTCCAGCAGCGAATGGTCGAGCCCGCAGTTGCGCACGAACATGTGCAGGCCCATCATCGCTTTCTCGCCGTGCGGTGAGGCCTTGCGGAAATCCAGCCGCGCTTTCATCGTTTGCTCCCTCAGCCTCGCGGTTCGAACAGCTTCTGCGCCTCAGGCCGGTTCATCGAATGACCGATCCCGTCGAATGTTCCGGTCGCGCGCAGGCCCTCGCCGATCGTTTTGATCAGCGACATCACGGCGAGCGTTGCACCCGAGGCGATGGTGATCCGCGCGACGCCGAGCTTCTGCAACTCGGTGACCGGCGGCGTGCCAGCCCGCGCCACGATGTTGATCGGGGCGGGAATGGCCTTGGCCAGCCGCCCGACGGTGTCCATGTCGATGAGGCCGAACGGATAGATGCAGTCCGCCCCCGCCGCGAGGTAGGCCTTGGCGCGCTTCACGGTCTCGTCGAAGCGGCCGGCCGGATCGCCCACGTTCTTCAGGTAGAGGTCGATCCGCGCGTTGATGACGGCGGGAATGCCGGCGTTCGCCGCCGCCTCCCGTGCGGCGCGGATGCGCGCCACGGCGTCCTCGATCGGCCGCACCGGCATGTCGGGCCGCGGCGTGCCGTCCTCGAGGTTGAAGCCCACGATCCCGGTGCGGACGACCTCGGCAATGTTCTTGCCGACTTCGGCGGCGCTGTCGCCGTACCCGCCCTCGATGTCGGCGGTCACCGGCACGCGCACCGTGCGGACCACGCGCTCGGTCGCCGATACGATCTCGTGCCACGGCGCCTTCTCTCCATCGGCATGGCCGAGCGCCCAGGCAACGCCACCGCTGGTGGTCGCAATGGCCGGAAAGCCCGCCGCCTCGAATTGCCGGGCACTCATGGCGTCCCAGGCGTTCGGCATCAGCAGCAGTGGCCCACGGTGCATCGCGCGGAAGGTGTCAGCCAGTTGCTTTTGCCGGTCCTTTGTCATGCCGGAAGCCTACGCCCCGGCCGAAGTTTCTCACAAGGCACATCCGGGCATGGCTTGCGAGCGGTGCCGGCGGGTCATTAAATCAAACCGTGATGAAACCACCCCGCCCACCCCGCGATTCCACGCTGTCCGTGGACGAGATGACGGAGCGCCAGGCCAGGCGCGAGCACGCGCGCCTTGAGGCGGAGATCAGGACGCACGACGAGGCCTACTACCAGAAGGACGCGCCGACGGTTTCCGACGCGGAATATGACGCGCTGCGGCAGCGCTATAACGCGATCGAGGCGCGGTTTCCCGACCTGCGCACGCTGGACAGCCTGTCGCGCAAGGTCGGTGCCGCGCCGGCGCGCGGCTTCGCCAAGGTGCGGCACGCGGTGCCGATGCTGTCGCTCGACAACGCGTTCAACGAGACCGACGTCACCGATTTCGTCGGCCGTATCCGCCGCTTTCTCAACCTCAAGGAAGACGAGGAGCTGGCGTTCACCGCGGAGCCGAAGATCGACGGGCTGTCGATGTCGCTGCGCTACGAAGGCGGCGAGCTCAAGGTCGCGGCGACGCGCGGCGATGGCGCGGAGGGCGAGGACGTCACCGCGAACATCAAGACGCTGAAGGACGTGCCGCACAAGCTCAAGGGCAAGCGCGTGCCGGACATCTGCGAGGTGCGCGGCGAGGTCTACATGACCAAGGCCGACTTCCTTGCGCTCAACAAGCGGCAGGCCGAGGCGGGCGGGCAGATTTTCGCCAATCCGCGCAACTCCGCGGCCGGTTCGCTGCGGCAGAAGGATCCGAGCATCACCGCGGCGCGGCCGCTGCGCTTCTTTGCCTATGCCTGGGGCGAGATGAGCGAGATGCCGGAGGACCGGCAATCCGCCATGATCAAGTGGCTCGGCAGCATCGGCTTTCATGTCAATCCGCGATGGAAGCTCTGCCGCTCGACCGAGGAGCTGCTCGCGTTTCACCACGCCATCGAGCTGGAGCGCGCCAGGCTCGAATACGACATCGACGGCGTGGTCTACAAAGCCGACCGGCTCGACTGGCAGGCACGGCTCGGCTTCGTGTCGCGCACGCCGCGCTGGGCGGTCGCGCACAAGTTCGCCGCCGAGCGTGCCGCGACCATCGTCCGCGACATCGAAATCCAGGTTGGGCGCACCGGCGCGCTCACTCCGGTTGCCAAGCTCGAGCCGGTGACGGTCGGCGGCGTCGTGGTGCAGAACGCGACCCTGCACAATCAGGACGAGATCGAGCGGCTCGGCGTGCGGATCGGCGACACGGTGACGATCCAGCGCGCCGGCGACGTGATCCCGCAGGTGGTCGAGGTGGTGCAGGACAAGCCGCGCGGGCCCAAGCCCTATCATTTCCCGACGAAGTGCCCGTGCCCGCTCAAGACCGACGTGGTGCGCGAAACGATCGCCGGCGGCGAGGAGGGCGCGCGGGCGCACTGCACCGGCGAGTTCGCCTGCCCGTTCCAGCGCACCCAGCACCTGATGCATTTCGTGTCGCGCCGCGCGTTCGACATCGAGGGTCTGGGCGAGAAGCAGATCGAGCTGTTCTACGAGAACGGCTGGGTGAAGGAGCCGGGCGATATCTTCACGCTTGCCGCGCGCGACAAGAAGATCAACCTCAAGGAGGTCGAAGGCTACGGCGAGACCTCGGTCCGCAACCTTTACCAGTCGATCGAGGCGCGGCGGGAGATTTCGCTGGAACGTTTCATCTACGCGCTCGGCATCCGGCATGTCGGTGAGACCACGGCGGTTGCGCTCGCCCGCGGCTACGGCACCTGGAAGGCCTTTCACGACGCTGCGCTGAAAGTGGTCGACAAGGACGAGGAGACACGCGCCGAGATGGACGCGCTCGACCAGATCGGCGACACGGTGATCGATGCCATCGCCGACTATTTCGGCGAGAGCCACAACCGCAAGATGGTCGAGCGGCTGGTCGAGCAGGTGACGATCAAGGACGCCGAGAAGCCGAAGACCGACACGGCGGTGGCCGGCAAGACCGTGGTGTTCACCGGCTCGCTGGAGAAGATGACCCGCGACGAGGCCAAGGCGATGGCCGAGCGGCTCGGCGCCAAGGTCTCGGGCTCGGTGTCGAAGAAAACCGATTTCGTGGTCGCGGGCCCGGGCGCCGGCTCCAAGCTCGCCGAGGCGCAGAAGCACGGCGTCACGGTCCTGACCGAGGACGAGTGGTTCAAGCTCGTCGGCCGCTCAGCTTAGGCTTGCACCGCGATCGGCCGAATTTCAGTAGCCGTACCGCAGCCGATAAGGCAGCCGATAGCGGTGATAGTAGTACGGCCGGTAACAGACATTGATGCGCCGGAAGTGCCAGCCGTATGGCGTCCAGACGCGCCGCCAGCGATAGCAGCCGCCATAGCCGTACCGGTAATACGGCCGGTAATAGCCGTAACGGTGGTAGCGATGGTAGCCGTAGCGGCGGTAGCCGAAGCCGCGATGGCCGACGAAGTGTCGTCTGCCGGCGAAGCTGCGGCCGACGTGGAAGCCTCGTCCTCCGTGGTGGAAGCTGACGTGCCGCCCGCCACCACCGTGCACCGCAGCGTGGCCTCTGCCGCCGCCGCCGTGACCACCGCCATGACCGCCACCATGACCGCCACCGCCACGACGTGCCTCGGCGGCGGTTGCGAACACTGCGATGATCAATGCGACTGCGAGGGCCAGCGCGCCGCAGCGCGACTGTGTTGCGCGTAACATTGTTGTTGTCCTTGGGTGCGCGCCCCTGGCCGCTGATCTATGCCCGGAGCCATGAACCCGCCATGAATGGAAGCGCGTGCGCCGCACAACCCGGCGCGCACCTCCACCGGCTCGCGTCACGATGGCGTGAGGCGCTCGCGAGCCGTGCAGCCTTTGCGATCAGCGCACCCCGCCCTTGTTCACCGGCGGGCCGGTGTAGGCCTCCATCCGCTTGCGCAGCGAGTCGATCAGCTTCTCGTCGATCATGAACTCGCGATAGCTGTTGGCGATCTTGTAGGAGGTCAGCGGCCTGAAGCCTTCCGGCGGCGGCACGTCGGCGCGCGACGAGAACGAGCCGATGCGGCTCTGCTGCTCCTTCGCCAGGAACCAGGTGAGATAGAGCCTGGCTGCGTTCGGATGCGGCGCGTCCTTGAAGATTCCGCCGGTCAGCGTGAACACCGGCGTCTCGTCCACCGGCGACCACACCACCTCGAGCTTGCCTTCGCGCCGGAACGGCCACGCCGAGGACGAGGCGTCGAAGGTGGCGATGTTCTCGCCCGACGCCACGCTGCGCGCCACCGGCAGATGGCCCTGCACGAAGTTGGGCCTGGTCGCCATGTACTTGTCCATCCACTCCCAGCCGTACTTCTGCACGATGATGTGGAACAGGTAGAGCGCCGCGTCGTCGTCGGCTGGGTAGACGGTGATGGCCTTGCCGGCGAACATCGGCCTGAGGAAATCCAGCGCCGATTTCGGCGCGTCCTCGGGCCTGACCGCGGCGGTGTTGTAGGCATAGGTCAGCGCATTGGCGGACAGCGACATGTAGGCGCCGTCGGGGTCGCGGAAGTTCGGATAGATCTGGTCGAAGCCGTCGGGCTTGAAGTTGAGCAGCTTGCCCTGGGCCTTCCATTTCATGAAGTCCTGCACGGTCTGGAAGAACGCCATGTCGACGGCGAGCTTCTTCTCCGCCATCTGCTGCTCGATCCGCTCGTTCAGCACGTTGCTGAAGCCGCCGGTGACCTTCACCTCGATGCCGGGAAACTGCTGCATGAACAGCTTGGCGCGATTCTCGTGCGGCAGGGCCGGCCCGCCGGAATAGAACACGACCTCCTTCTCGGCTTTGGCCTTTTCGTAGAGCTCGGCGAGCGTTTCGGCGCGAGCACCGGACGGCAGCAGTGTCATCAGCGCGGCGCAGGCCAACAGACGCCCGGAAATATTCAAGGTCATGATGTCCTCCCCAGGACTGCAGTTCGCGTTGTTTTGCGCAACGATAGAGCATGCGCAGCGTCCGCGGGAAGAGCCGTTCAGGACCTCCGCACCAGGACGAAGCTGAGCGCCAGCGCCGCGACGAGAGCGACCATGAACACCGCCAGCGGGATCGCCGTCGGCGACTCCGCCAGCAGCGTGCCGGCGTATTGCGTCACCGCCGCGCCCAGCGCCATCTGCGCAAAGCCGGTGATGCCGGCCGCCGTGCCCGCCGCCTGCGGACGGATGCTGACCGCCCCCGCGATCGCGCCCGGCAGCAGCAGGCCGTTGCCGAACGAGATGAGCATCTGCGGGCCGAACAGGATGATCGGGCCCCAGTGCATGGCGTAGGTCGCCAGCACCGTGGACATCGCGGCACCCAGGATCTCGATGGCGATGCCCCACCAGATCAGCCGATCGATGCCGAAGCGGGTCGACAGCCGCGCCGCGCCGAAGTTGCCGGCCATGTAGCCGATCGACGAGATCGCAAACCACACGCCGTATTCCGCCGAGGATCGCTCCATCAGCGTCACCACCACGTGCGGTCCGCCGCCGAGGAACACGAAGAACGTGCTGGAGCCGAACGAGCCGACGCAGACATAGCCCAGGAACCTCGCGCTGCGCACGAGCTGCGCCAGACCGCGGAAAAACCCCTGCGGCGCGCCGGGCGGCGCGTTCAGCCCGCGGGTTTCTGGCAGCGCGAACGCGGCCCAGAGCACGACCGCGGCGCTGGTCGCCGCGGTGAAGATGAAGATCGATTCCCAGCCAAATCCGGTATCGAGCAGGCCGCCGATCAAGGGGCCGAGCGTCGGCACCACGACCATCACGGTTGCCACCAGCCCGATCATGGCGGCGGCGCGGTTTCGATCGAACAGGTCGCGGATGATGGCGCGGCTCACGACGATGCCGGCGGAGGCGCCGAGCGCTTGCAGCACGCGGGCAAAGATCAGGCTTTCGACGGTTGCGACCGCGATGGCGAGCACGCTCGCGGCGGCCGTGAGCGCGATGCCCGCGAGGATGACCGGCCGCCGGCCGAACCGGTCGGACAGCGGCCCCATCAGCAGCTGTCCAGCGGCCAGCGCCAGGAGATAGATCGAGACGGTGAGCTGGATGGTGGCGATGTCGGTCGCAAGCCGGTTGGCCATCACCGGCAGCGCCGGCACCACGACGTTGAGCGTGGTCGGGCCGATCGAGGTCAGCGCCATCAACAGCAGCAGCAAGCCCCAGGGCGTTGCTTCGGTCCGAGGATGGTCGTGCAGCTGTCGGGCGGCGGCGTCGTCCACCGCGTCAGCCTTCGGACGGCTCTTGCCCGAGCGGCAGGGTCGCGGCGGCGAGCCAGTCCGCCGTTTCCTTGTCGACCAGCGGCATCAGCGCCGCGGCGACCCGGGCGTGATAGATCTCGATCCAGGAGATCTCGTCGTAGGTGAGCATCGACATTTCGATCAGCCGGCGGTCGATCGGCACCAGTGTCAGCGTCTGGAAGGCGTTCAGCGGCTTCTCGCCGCCTGCAACAGCCGCGCCTTCGGCCACCAGCACCAGGTTTTCGATGCGGATGCCGTATTCGCCGGTCTTGTAGTAGCCGGGCTCGTTCGACAGGATCATGCCGCGTTTGAGCGGCGCGTTGCCGAGCTTGGAGATGCGCGCCGGCCCTTCATGCACCGACAGATAGCTGCCGACGCCATGGCCGGTGCCGTGGTCGAAATCGAGGCCCGCGGCCCAGAGAAACTGCCGCGCGAACGGATCGAGCTGCGCGCCGGTGATGCCGTCGGGAAACACCGCGCGGGCGATGGCGATATGGCCCTTCAGCACCAGCGTGAAGCGCTCGCGCATCTCCTGCGTCGGCTCGCCGACCGCGACCGTGCGGGTGATGTCGGTGGTGCCGTCCTCGTACTGGCCGCCGGAGTCGATCAGAAACAGCTCGCCGGTTTGAATCGGACGGTCGGTCCCGCGCGTCACCCGGTAGTGCACGATGGCGCCGTCGGGACCCGCACCTGAGATCGAGGGGAACGACACATCCTTGAGCAAACCGGTGTCGCGGCGAAAGCTTTCCAGCGCCTCGACGGCGGCAATCTCGGTCAGCTCGCCCTTCGGCGCTTCGCGGTCGAACCAGGCGAGAAAGCGCGTCATCGCCACGCCGTCGCGCAGGTGCGCCTCGTGCGCGCCTTCGATCTCGACCGGGTTCTTCACCGCCTTCATCAGCGCGATCGGATCGGCGCCGCGCGTCACCTTGCCGCCGGAGTCGTTGACGATGCGGGCCAGCGCATCGGCCGCGGTCGCCTGATCGAGCCGCACGGTCTTGCCGGTGAGGCCGAGCGCGGTGAGCTCGCGGGTGAAATCGGCCGATTCGCGGACGTTGGCGATCTCTTCGAGATTGTGCCGCACCGCGTTGGAAAGCTTGGCGCTGTCGATATAGAGCGCGGGCTTGCCCTCCTGCGGCACGATGGCGAATGCGATCGGCAGCGGCGTGTGCGCGACATCCGAGCCGCGGATGTTGAAGGCCCAGGCCACCGCATGCGGATCGGAAATCACCAGCGCGTCGGCGCGCAGGTTCCCGACCTCGGTGCGGATGCGGTTGAGCTTGGAGCTCGCATATTCGCCGGCATAGCGGAAATCGTGCAGCGTCACCGCGCCCGTCGGCGGTGCCGGCCGGTCGGTCCAGATCGCATCGACCGGATTGGGCTCGGCCGGCGTCAGCGTCGCGCCCGCATCGGTGCAGGCGCGCGCAAGCTTCTCCGCGCCGTCGACGGTGTGCAGCCACGGGTCGTAGCCGAGCTTGGCTCCGGCGGCGAGATTCTGCGTGAGCCACTTGTCGGGCGGCGTTTCGCCGACATTGACGATCGTGAACACCGAGGTGTCGACCTGCATGCCGGCCTGCAGCGTGTACCGGCCGTCGACGAACAGCGCCGCGCGGTCCGCCAGGACCACCGTGGTGCCGGCCGAGCCGGTGAAGCCGGTCAGCCAGGCGAGCCGCTCCTCGGACGGGGGCACGTATTCGTTCTGGTGGCGGTCGGCGCGGGGCAGGATGAAGCCGGTCAGCCCGCGTTTGGACAGCTCGGCGCGCAGGGTCTCGACCCGCGGTCCGGTCTGCGCTGGAGCGGGGTCGTCGAACGACTGGAAACGCGCTTCGAACATCACCGGGGCAATCTAGGTGCCATGGGCAGGCGCGGCAATTGCACGCCGGCGCGGCGGTGGATGGTTGCCGAGGCTTTTATGTGCGTTGCAGCAAATAAGGTGACAATGCGGCATTCCCGAATTTGATATTCCCGATCAGAAATCCGAATTAATCCTTTTAAAATGCGGGGTTAGATCGTTACCTATGCACTGGAAGGGCTACCGACTTTAGTCGAAGCGTCCTATATTGCACTGCAGAAAGACGGGTGATCGGGAGGGGATCGGTCACCGGTCTCGGTGTTCAAGACAAGGAGTTTCCCCATGCTGATCAGCCTGCTGTCCCGCTTCTATGCCGCGATGATCGCTGCCCGTCAGCGCAAGGCGACGGAAGAGCTGAAGCGTCACGGCATCCTGCTGCCGTTCGAGCTGGAGCAGGCCGGATGGAAGATCAACGAGCGCAATGAGGACTCGCTTCCGTTCGCCCGCTGAGTTCCTCCGTGGCGGGCGCGGTGCCCCGATCCGGGTGCTGCGTCCGTCACGGAAACTTGCGGTCGTTGCGGCGGTCCGCCGCCGCGTGGGAAGAACACGTTTTTCAGCTTGCCAATCAGTGCCTTAGCGTTTAATCTGCGACAATATGCAGCAGGGTCATTGGACCCATGCTGGTTTGCCTGGAGCCGGTCGTTCCGGGAACCGCTACAAATAGCATTATTGAAACATTGCGGAAGCTTATGGCGTTGGCGAGCTGAGCTTTTCAGTTTGGGAAGAGTCTCATGGCTGCGTTGACATTTGGAACGTCGGATTCACCGGAAACCACGCCGCGGCGCGGCGCGTTGCTGCGTCTGCTCGACACGCTGGCGGAATGGCAGATGCGTCATTCGCATCGGGTCATCAGCCGCAGTCATCCGCTCGATGCCACCATCAGCGGCGTGAACCAGCCGTCGAGCGGAAACGAGCGCTCGAGCATCAAGCCCTGAGCGCGGTAGGCGCTCAGCGCCGCGTTGGCCTGCGTCTTCAGAACTCCCGACAGCACCACACGCGCGTTCGGCATCAGCTGCCGCGCCATTGGCGCGGCGAGCCGCTGCAGCGGCCGCAGCAGGATGTTCGACAGCACCAGATCGAACGGCGCGCGGCGCGCGATCTCCGGCGCGCGCAGGTCTCCGGCGTGGACCGCGGTGACGAACGCGCCGACGCCGTTCAGCCGCGCGTTGTCGCGCGCCACCTGGACCGAGCGCGCATCGATGTCGGTGGCGAGCACCGGCACGCGGAACAGCTTCGCCGCGGCGATCGCGAGAACGCCCGAGCCGGTGCCGAGATCGAGGATGTAGCGCGGCCGGTAGTTGCGCGCGAGAAAATCGAGCGCCAGCAGGCAGCCGCGCGTGGTGCCGTGATGGCCGGTGCCGAACGCGGTCGCGGCCTCGATCTCGATGCTGATGCAATGGGCGGGCACGCGGTCGCGGTCATGCGCGCCGTGCACCACGAAGCGGCCGGCGCTGACCGGGCGCAGGCCGATCAGGCTTTCCTGCACCCAGTTGCGCGGCTCGACCTTCTGCACGGTCATGGACCGCGCGAGCTGTTCGCCGCCGGCGAGTGCAATCACCTCGCGCAGGCTCGCCTCGTCGGGGGGCACGCGGAAATGCGCGTCGACCTGCCAGCGGCCGTTCGGCTGCTCGAAGGCCGCGCAGGCCGTTTCGGCCGGGTCGAGGCTTTCGGCGAGCAGGTCGGCGATGCGGCGCGCGGTGGCTTGATCGGCGGCCAGGCGCGCGACATAGGTCGCGGCACCGGCTGCGGCTTGCGGCGTGGATTTCTGGGATTTGGTCACAGCGGTTTATGCCCGGCGCGGGGCCGAACTTCCACAGGAATTATCGACAAGATATACACAGCATCGTTGACGGTTTTTCCCAAGGGTTATCCCCGGAACGATCAGCAACCGCGGGTGGGGCATAGCGCGTCCATAGCGCGTCCATAGCGCGTCCATAGCGCGTCAAAGACGCGCGTCAACGCGCTTACGGACGCGCGTCAATGCGCTTAAGAACGCGCGTCAACGCGCCTAGGGACGCGCGCAATCGCGCTTATGGGGCTTGCATGGACAGCGACAAAGTCATTTGCGCCGAGCTGGTTCAGGCCTGGGGCTTCGCACGCGACCAGGGCAAGTGGGACGATCTCGCCGCGGTGTTTCATGCCGGCGGCGAAATCGCGGTGTCGTGGTTTCGCGGGCCGTACCCCGAATTCGTCGCGCACTGCCAGCGCAACTTCGGCAAAGGCACCGAAGCGAAGCACCTGCTGTGGCCGGCGCGCGTTGCGGTGAAAGGCGCGCGTGCCACCGCGGAGACCAGCGTCGCCATCCTGGTGCGCCAGACCATCGAGGGCATCGTCGTCGATCTCACCTCCAACGGCCGCTTCCTCGACCGGCTGGAAAAGCGCGGCGGTGTCTGGAAGATGGTCGAGCGCGCGGCGCTGTACGAGAAGGACCGGCTCGATCCGGTCGAGCCGTCGCACAAGTTCGACGCGCTGATGGCGCGCGCCGACGCGCACAAATATCCCGCGCCGTACCGCTACATGGCCTATCGCGTGCACGCGGCGGGCCGGACGCTCGCCGAGCCGGTGCATTACGACGGGCGGCCGGAGACCGAGGCGCTCAAGGCGCGCTACGCGGTGTGGCTCGCCGGCGGCTAGGGCCCGCGCCCCCTGCGAAGCCGCGAGGCAAGCGCGCAAGCGTGCAAGCGACGAACGGGATTTCGCTTCGCACGAGCCCCATGTCCCTCAATACGCCGTCGGGCAATTCTTCCAGCGCGTCATGCGTGCTGATGGCCATCGTTGCATTGCCGAAAAATCGTTCCAGGCGTCCGGCAAACCGCCGGATCCGCGAGGTTGCGCTGGAGGCGAAAGCGGTCGAGTGAAAAACAGTGTCGGTCACAACAGTCTCCATTCCAAAAAAATGCGTCTCGCTTCATGCGCGTTGCCGCGCTTTTCACGCCCTGGCGGGCAGCCGGGCTTCGGCTTGATGCGTTCAGCTTGCGGCGGTTCGGATGCGCCGGTCGTAATCATCGGCAAGCGTGCGCAGCGCAGCCGCGCCATCGCCCGAGAAGGATGGGCCGTGCATCAGCGCCAGCGTGCGCGGCGATGTCCCGGCCAGCGACCGGATCGTCGTTCCCATGCTTGGGGCGAGGCTCGAATATTTGAACAGATCCTCGGCGGCGATGGCCGGCCCGACGACGTCGCGCTCGGTCAGCGCCGGGCCATCGCCGAGCTGGGTGAAGAGGTCGCCGCACAGCAGCGTCGTCGTCGACTCCTCGTAGACGACGCCGGCGTCCCAGCCGTGCGGCGTGTGCGGCGTGTCGATGTAGCGGACCCTTTTGCCGCCGCCGAGGTCGATCGTCTCGCCGTCGGCGAGGACGCGCGGCGCGCGGTCCGCCATGTCGTTCAGCGACACCATGCAGCCGGTGTGGCCATGCGCGAGCTCAGCGTTTGGCGCGACCACGAGCCACTCGTTCATCGCGCCGCATTCGTCGGCCTCGAAATGGCCGAAGGCGATCCAGCGCAGCCGCTCGGGCGGAATGATGCGGGCAAGCGC
Organism: Xanthobacteraceae bacterium; assembly: GCA_019746135.1. GTDB lineage: Bacteria > Pseudomonadota > Alphaproteobacteria > Rhizobiales > Xanthobacteraceae > Z2-YC6860. The sequence continues at coordinate 2,441 of JAIESI010000054.1, read as the reverse complement.
ATCACGGTTGAGCGGAAACATCCTGCGCAAGCCGGTGTGAAACATCAGCGGCTCGTCGCCGAGAATGAGAAACTGATTGAAGGTGAAGCCGGCCGGCGGGGCGATGTCCGGCACGAAGGTCGAGAGCCGATAGATGCCGTCGGCGATCTCGCTGATCCTGGTTTCCATGAAATTCCTCCACAAAACAGACGGTTCCGGCTGGCTGGACGCCGGGATAATTTGATGATACATATGTGTGTAATGAAATAAGGTGCGGCTGTCAATAATCAATACACATGAACGTGCAATGAAATTAAGATGACCCGGACCTACACCATGAAACGCCGGGCCGAGCAGCAGGCCGACACCCGGCGGAAGATCGTCGAGGCCGCGGTCGAGCTGCACAGCAGCGTCGGGCCGGTGCGCACGACCGTCAGCATGGTGGCCGAGCGCGCCGGCGTTCAGCGCCACACGTTCTATGCGCACTTTCCCGACGAGCGGAGCCTCATCCACGCCTGCTCGGGTCTGACCATGGAGCGCGATCCGCCGCCGGACGCCGCGCCCTGGCGGGCCATCGCCGACCGCGACAGGCGGCTGCGCACGGGCCTTGCCGCGGTCTACGCCTGGTACGAGCGCAACGCCGAGCTGACCGCATGCGTGTTGCGCGATGCCGAAATCAGCCCGTTGATCAAGGAGACTTCGACCTCGCTGTGGGGGCCGTATTTTGACGCGCACCACGAGGTGCTCGGCGAGACGCTCAGCGCCAAGCAGCGCGCGATGCTGCATCTCGCGCTGAGCTTCTTCACCTGGCGGACGCTGGTGCGCGAGAGCGGATTGACGCCCGCGGCTGCGGTCGAAGCGATGCTGCAGGCGATCGCCGGCGCGGGTTAAGGCTTGGATTGAAGTGCCGCGACACCCGCGGTCTCATCGGTTTGCGCGAGGCATGGGATTCGCACGTGGAGCAACTCGGGTGCTGAGCTCCCTCCCCCTGAAAGGGGGAGGGTCGGGGTGGGGGTCGTTTGGGCGTGGAAGACGCGCGGAGCGCTCGACAGGCCAACGCAGACCAGATCGCGCCGCTGCCGGGCTCAATTCGCTGATCTACGTCGCGATGACTTCCAGCGTCACGCTCGTGCTGACCCCCACCCCAACCCTCCCCCTTTCAGGGGGAGGGAGCGCACCGCCCGAGTTGAGCGAGGTGCGATTGCCTGCGCGGGGAGGGATGGCACCGCCGATGCCGAGCGAATTTCGATCTCACCAGCCCGGCGGGCGCGGCGCGTAGAACGGCGGAGGCGGCGGCATGCGCTCGCGGTCGTAGAACACGCGCGAGCCGTCGGGTTGCTGCACCCAGTGGCCGCTGCGCGGCGGCGCGGCCTCGCGGCGGTCGTAGCGATAAGCGCGCGGCGAGGTCATTTCGTAGCCTTGGTTCGGATAGCCCTGGTTCGCATAACCTTGGCCCGGATAACTCTGGTCCGGATAGCTTTGCCCGATATAGCCCGGCTGTTCGCCATAGCCCGGGGCGCGGCGGGCGACGGCCGGATCGCTCGCCGATGGCACCGCGCCGGACAGCACGACGCGGACATTGGCCATGCCCTCCTGTCGCACCAGGCTGAACAGGGTCGCGGCGTGCTGCCGGTGGAGTCGCACGCAACCGTGCGACGCCGGCCGGCCGAGATTGCGCACGTGATCGCTGCCGTGGATCGCGTGGCCCTTGGCCGTGAAGAAGATCGAGTGCGGCATCGGCGCGTCGTCCCACTCGCGGCTGAAGTGATCCTTCTCCATCCGGAACGGCGTGTAGGAGCCCGACGGCGTGTCGTAGCGGCGCAAGCCGGTCGACACCGGCCAGACGTGAATGCGGACGCCGTCCTGCGACACGATCATGCGCTGGCTGGACTTGTCGATTTCGATCAGCAGGCGGGCGGATGCGGGCAGGGCCGTCAGGGCGAGAAGCAAGCCCGCGACGAGCGGCGCGCCAAACCGGCGGAGGAGACGCATAGCAATTCCCAGAGCCTCGCAGCACCGCATCTGCAGGCAGCTTAGCATGCGGAACCGGGCAATTGCGGCGTCGCGCGAACAACTTCGCGTGTGGCCGCAAAAGCGGCAGGGGCGCGGCCCCGCCTCGGAAAGGACAGAACCGCGCGCTTTTGCCGCCGCTACTTGAGCTGGTCCTTGATCTTGTCGATCCCGGTCTGGATGCAGGCCTCGTCCTTCTCGCCGCCCGGGGCGCCCGACGCGCCGGCCGCACCGACCACCTCCTCGCCGATCTTGATCGGCAGCGCGCCGCGCCCGGTGGTGAAGCCGGTCAGGTACTGCGCGCCCATCTGCGGGTTGTCCTTCAGCCGCTTTTCCATCTCGCCCGAGGCGATGCGGAAGGTGCGCGACGTGAACGCCTTCTTGAAGCTGTTCTCCATGGTGTGTGGCCCGGTCCCGTCGCCGCGCAACTGGGCGATGACCTCGCCGTTGCG